>DATKZD010000161.1:0-6375 GCA_035528195.1 Elusimicrobiales bacterium | reverse complement strand
GGTCTATCAGCAAAAATTTTACTTCATCTGGTTTGGCCCTGGTCAAAATGGATACGATTATAGAGTGCAGGCATATACTTTTTCCCGAATTGGTTGCGCCTGCAACAAGCAGGTGGGGCATTTTTTCCAAGTCGGCATAAGCTATTGCTCCGTCGGCATGTCTGCCCAGCGCAAAACTAAGCAGGGATTTATGATTTTTAAAACTTTGGTCTTCCAAAATTTCCCTTAAATAAACCATGGCGGGCTTTTCGTTGGGTATTTCAAAACCCATAGCATCTTTACCGGGTATGGGTGCTTCCACTCTTATTCCGCGCGCCTTCATTGCTAATGCAATATCATTTGAAAGAGACACTATTGAACTCACTCTTACGCCTGGACTTGGAGTTAATTCGTACCTTGTAACGACGGGCCCCGCTATGGCACCCGTTACGCTTGCCTGAATTTCAAAACTGGATAATGTGTTTTCCAATTTTTGCGTTGCTTGCTGTATTTCTTCGTCACTTGGTCCCAGTATTCTGTCTTTTGGGGGTTCGGTAAGTAAATCCAATGGAGGCAGTTCAAACTCCTCCGGATTTTGGGACGGAAGTTGATGCGCAGTTTCTGCCTTAAGCGCGGGGTTTATTTTTTTTGCGGTATCGGACGTAAATTGCGCTCTGTGTATTTTAGGCGGTTGATATATTTTTTCTTCAATTGCAAGCGGTACGTCATCCGCATTTGCGACGGTTGCGGCTTTTGCCTGACTTTTGTTTCCCTGCAATTTCCTTATGGAATTTTTTAACTCAAGTCTGGATTTTGACCATTCGCTCCAGTCGTTATATAACATAACTAAAAATGACTTAACCGTTTTCCATAAAGAGATTGCAAAAAGTATATGTAACCCTGCCCATAAAAGTAAAATTCCAAAAACTAATGCGCCAAATAATCCTGCAAAACTTTCTACGGCATTTGTTACAAACCCGCCGACTATCCCGCCCGATAAAGTTTTTAAGGTAAAAATTTTTCTTGAAATTTCCAGCCCAATAGAGGTGCTGACAAGTGTAATGAGCATTCCCGCAGAAAAGCTGGCAAAACCGATGTGCTTATTGGTGGATTTTTTTGTCAAAATGATGAGCCCGTATATTAAAAATAACGGCAACAGCAAGGCGCTTTGCCCAAGAATACTATCTAATGTTCCGCCTATTAATTCGCCCAATACTCCTTTGGGTAAGGTAAACCATTGTATCCAGGCAAGCCATATGCTTAAAGCAAAGAGACTGCTCCAAGATAATATTGAAAAAAAAGGAGATTGCGTCAGGCGGTATTGTTTTTTCTTTTTACTTCTTCGTTTAAGACGGTATTTAGCTGCCATAATCACTTACCATCGCTAGGAGGGACTATAAATCCCGAAGTAGTATACAACTGCGATTGTTCCGCAAAGTTATTTTTACCGTAACATTTCCAGTATCAAAACTTACGTTTTTTTAATTGCAAACAGAGGATGTCCCAATTTTACGGGTTTTCCGTTTTCCACAAGCACTTTCTCTATTGAGCAGCTACAATCCGCCTTTACTTCGTTGAACACTTTCATTGATTCTATTAGGCAAAGTACCTGCCCTACTTTTACGGATTCCCCTTCTCTTACAAAAGGCGGACTGGACGGGGAGGGGCCTCTGTAAAAAATTCCCATAAGGGGGCTTTTTAGCGTTTCGCCGTTATGCAGGGGCTGTCCCTGGCTTGTTACAGCCTGCGGGCTCTGCGGTGAAACCTGTGCGCCTGCAGCTATTATCGGCATAGACTGGGCAGGCCCTTTTCGCATTAATCTTATGTGAGTACCTTGTTGACGGTAGTCCAAGGTGTTGAGAGCATTTTTCTTCATGAACTCATAGAGCCCTTTTATTTCGCTCAAAGCGGAATTAGAAGTGTCCTTGTTCTTTTTGGTTTTGTTCATATAGAAAATATTTTACCCTTTTTTGGTATTTTTTGCACCAGATAAGAGGACTTTTCTAGATAGTCTAAACTTACCCATATTGTCCATTTCAATTACTTTTACATCTATTTCTTGACCCATTTTTAACTCATCTTCAACCTTGGCAATTCTTTTGGTTGATATTTCAGAAATGTGTAACAGTCCTTCTTTACCGGGTAAAATTTCAACAAAAGCGCCAAAATTTTGTATGGAAACCACTTTACCTTTATAAACTTTACCTACCTCAGCGTCTGTAGTTAAAATTTCGGCCTGTTTTCGCGCCTCGTCAACTTTTTTTGAGTCCAAACCGGATATGTGAACAATACCGACACCTTTTTCATCATCGTCGTTTACTTCTATTTTGGTATTGGTTTCTTCCGATATGCGCCTTATGTTTTTACCCCCGGGGCCGATTAAGGCTCCTATTTTATTTTGAGGAATTTCAAATCTTATAAGTCTTGGAGCATACTCGGACATTTCTTTTTTTGGATTGGCTATTGCCGATTCCATATGGTCTAGAATGTGCAACCTGCCGGCTTTTGCCTGTTCAACTGCTTTTTTAAGCATTTCAAAAGTTAAACCTTTCGTTATTTTAACGTCCATCTGAAAAGCAGTGATGCCTTTTTTTGTTCCCGTAACTTTAAAGTCCATATCGCCGAGGTGATCTTCCATACCCAAAATATCGCTGATAATTGTGTATTTCTCCCCTTCGGTAATAAGTCCCATTGCGATGCCTGCGCATGCGCTCTTTAAAGGAACACCTGCATCAAACATAGAAAGTGAAGCTCCGCATACGCTTGCCATTGAAGACGAACCGTTAGATTCCATAATGTCGGATACTATTCTTATGGTATAACCGAAATCATTTTCTTCGGGAAGAAGTGGAGTTAATGCCCGTTTTGCAAGTTCTCCGTGTCCTATTTCCCGTCTGCCGGGGCCGCGGTCAAATTTACATTCTCCCGTAGCAAAACCCGGAAAATTATAATGAAGCATAAATCTTTCTCTGTAAGATTCGCTTAGGCCTTCAACCAACTGCATATCTTCGGGCGTACCCAATGTGCAAGTTACCAATGCCTGTGTTTGTCCTCTGGTAAACAAAGCCGAGCCGTGCGTTCTTGGCATAAGCCCCACTATTGAGTTTAAAGGACGTACTTGGTCAGGCTTGCGTCCGTCTACACGGATATTTTTAGATAACACAAGTTTTCTGCTTTCTTCGTAAACAAGTTGTTTGATAGCGGCGCCTAAGTAAGTTTTTAATTCTTCTCTTTTGCTTTCTTCAAATGTATTTAAAACCTCTTCTTTGACGGCGTCTACTTTACTTTCAAATACGCTTTTTTCCAACGTACTGTTGATAATTTTTGCTATTTCAGGTCTGCCTTTTTCTTCTGCCGCTTTGGTTACTTCTTGCGGAATTTGAGGAGACTCAAAAGCAAATTTTTCTTTTCCGACTGCGTCTTTTAGCTTCAACTGCAGTTTGCAAAGTTTGTCCACCTCGGGTTTGGCAAATTCAAATACTTTTAAAATTGTACCTTCATCTACTTCTTTGCATCCGCCTTCTACCATTAAAACGCCGTCCAATGTTCCCGATATTGCCAAGTCTAAAGAACTTTTTGTGCGTTCCTCATAAGTGGGGTTTAATATCATCTTATCTTCTACCATGCCCACTCTAACGGCGGATATAGGGCCGTTGAAAGGAATATCCGATATCATCAACGCCGCCGAACTTGCGGTGATACTTAAAATATCAGCATCGTTTAGGGTATCGCTGGAAAGCACCATAGTTGTTACGTTGATTTCTGCGCTAAAATGTTTAGGGAAAAGCGGTCTTAGCGAACGATCCGTAAGTCTAGACGAGATAATCTCTTTCGTCGTAGGTCTTCCTTCCCGTTTAAAAAAACCGCCCGGTATTTTACCTGCGGCATAAGTTTTTTCTTTATAGACTACAGTTAACGGCAGGAAATCGGGGATTCCCTCTTTTTGTTTTCCGTCTGATACGGCAGTTGCCAGTAAAACGGTATCGCCCAGTTGAATAGTTACCGATGCATTTGCCAGCTTGGCCATTAACCCTGTTTCAATAGATATAACGTCATTACCCACTTTTTCTTCTAAGCGGGTTATTTTAGATTTTGTCATTAATTATTTCCTCACTCCCAGTTCTTTTATTGTTTTTTGATATTGTTCAAAATTATGTTTCTTAAGGTAGGTCAGGAGGCGTTTTCTTTTTCCCACGAGCATTAAAAGCCCCCTTTCGCTGTGGAAATCTTTCTTGTGTGTTTTTAGATGTTCAGATATTTCCTTAATTCTTGCGGTAATCAATGCTGCCTGCACAGACGAGCTTCCCGTATCGGTCGGATGAGTCTGAAATTTTTTAATATTTTCTACTTTTTTCTCTTGTTTCAATGTCATTTTTTCCTTTTTCCTTTATATATATGCGGTACATAATTTTTAGAATTACTCCGATTTGAGACAATCCTAAAATAAATTAGCCTACCTTTAAAAGGTAAGCTAATTTTACCTACACATATTATATTCTGTTACGACTAGTCTTGTCAATGTGGTAGAGCAAGTATTGCAACAGAGTAAATTTTCACCTTTACCAATATTCTCTATTCTTTTCCCGGCTCTCCCTCTTTAGTTTCTTCCGAAGTTTTTTGTTTAGATGTTTCTGCCTTCGCAAGTTCCGGCTTTACTTCTTCTTTTGCAGGTTCTTGTTTTGGCGTTCTTGCTTGCGCAAATTCCTCGACTTTCACCTCTATACGTTGTTCAGGTCTGGGTCTAGTTCTTTTCTTTGCCGCGATTCTTTTGGTAGCGCCTCCTGCAAAAAGCATGGAACTTGCAAACACTGATACTACAAACGGCAGTATAATCAAAATCACCGTCTTTTTCATTATTGCCCCCCAATGGCATCATAATAGCATGTGGGGCAATTTTGTCAAGTGGTTGTGTTTGATATTTATAAGGCGAGTCTTATTATATTCAGCGCAGCGTTTGCGGCGCGCAGTTTTACAATTGAACGGTTACCTGATAGGTAGTGTTGATGCACAATAGTTTTTTTCCCTTTTATAGAAACCGCAATAAATACCGTTCCGACGGGTTTTTGTTTTGTTCCGCCGCTCGGTCCTGCTACGCCGGTTACGGCAAGCGAATAATCCGAACCCGTAACTTTGGCTATGCCACGTGCCATTTCGCTTGCGCATTGATTAGATACTGCTCCGTATTTTTTGAGAGTTTGGGTTTTGACGCCCAAAAGTTTTTGTTTGAGCTTATTGGAATAAGCGTTTACTCCACCTAGAAAGTATTTTGAACTTCCCGGTATTTCGGTTATTTTGTGTGATATCAATCCGCCTGTACACGATTCGGCAATGGCAAGCGTTAGCCCTGCTTTTTTTAGTTTTATTCCTACTACTTTTTCTAAAGTATCGTTATTTGTACCGTAAATTTTATCTCCTAGAATTTTCTTACATTCCGATTTTATCTTAGGGATTTTACCGTCTCTAACACTAACCTGAAAACGCAGATTACCGGGAGAGGATAAAATCGTAAAACTTGCGGTTTTGAATTTTTCTATCACGGGACGCAAAAGCTCTTCGGCGGCAGATTCTCCGATATCGGTTATTTTAAGTTCCATCGTTTGCGTTTTTGTTTTTATCGCGAAAAAATTTATCAGTTGAGGTTTTACGGTTTTATCAAACATCGGCTTCCATTCTATAAGCGGGCCGGGGAGAAATGCAATAAATTGTTTCTTAAAGCGTTTGCCATCTGTAATTTCAAGGTATTGTCCGGGGGCCGTTCCGAAATCGTTAGATATCGCCGTTGCGCCTTCCAATATATTGACCTGACTAATGTTATTTTCCGTCATCGGGCGCTTATATTTTTCAAAACGTTTTTTTATTTCCATAAAAATTTTATGCGACGGAATTAATTTTAATCCCAGCGCTTTTGAGGCCGCTTCTCTTGTTATGTCATCAAATGTGGGACCCAATCCTCCCGTAACCAAAATTATATCAGCCGTTTTATAAGCCGATTTAATTTCGTTGGCAATTAAGTTTATATCATCGGGCAGAGAGGTTTCCTTTATAACTTCAATTCCAAGCAAAGAAAGCTCACTGCAAAATAGCGGAGGGTACGTATTGCTTTTTCCTTTAAGCAGTTCGCTTCCTATAAAAATCAAATGCGCTTTTAACGATTTTTTCATATTGCTCATATTACCAAATAGCTCTAATGGTAACAATTATAAATTTTGTTAAATTACCCCGTTGAATAACCTGCACAAACTACAAAAAGTCAAATCCCCACCACGTAGTTTGGGGGTTTTTTTATTTTTATTTTTATTTGTAGAAAAAAACAAACCGTAGTCCTTTTTTCAATCCCCCCTCAATCCCCCCTTAAACCCTTCGATTTGGTTCGACTTCACTCACCACAAGTCACTC
>DATKZD010000160.1:0-4864 GCA_035528195.1 Elusimicrobiales bacterium | reverse complement strand
ACCGTATGAGAGAAAACGTCCGTCTCCACCCCCGTATGGGACTGAGTGAACTCATAAACAAAAGTGTAAACGAAACTCTTTCAAGAACGGTTATTACGAGTTTAACAGTGCTGGCTGCGGTGATAATTCTTTATTTTGGCGGATTTGCGATAAAGGATTTTGCGTTCGTAATGATAATAGGTGTAGTGGCAGGAACATATTCTACGGTTGCCATAGCGACGCCGTTATTGTTTCAGCTGACGCAAAAAAAGTAATTTGCAGATATCAAATGGTTTGGTGGCGAAAGTAATGATTATTACTTTTTTTTTAAATCACCCCAACCCTCTTTAACAAGAGGGAGTTGATGGAATCCCCCCTTGTCAAAGGGGGCGTAGGGGGATTTAATTCTTTTGTCAAACTTTACCTTATAACGTTTTAACAAAATGAAAAAAATCAGAAGGTTCAAACTAACCGAACATACAAGAGAAACATCCCGCAGAATAAAAAAATCCGGAATTAACTTGGAAAATTTAGGATTACAAGAAGAACCTTCTCTTAAAGAATTTGTAAACACACTTCTATCTGAAACCGATGCCTCCGTTGTTTATGCTTCTTTTGACGACGAATTTTCAAATGCCAAAAACTTTTTTGATATTTTCTCGGCAGGCGTAATAACGCTGGGAAAAAATATTGAAAACAAAATAAATTCGTATACTCAACAAGAACTCAAAGACGCCGCCCAAATCTGCGCTTTGGAATTTTTAGACAGCGCCTTTGATTTTGTAACAGGTTTAATAAAGGAAGAAGCAGGAAAAGAAAATTTTGAAATTCTACCCGCAAAATTACTTCATATGCCCGAATTTGCAAATCGTTACGCAAAGGAACAAGATACAGAAGTACCGCGTTTTATAAGAAAAAACGAAATTGCAACTGTGCAGGAAAAAGAAAGTTTACTTCCCCTTTTAATGGAAAAACTTGATATTTCTAAAATATCGGTATCAAACGAAAACAATATCATATCCCCCTCTCATACCGTAGCGTTTGCAATACAATGGCAAAGGAAAAAACGCCGAAAAAAATAAATATGCTACACCGCAAATCAATCAAATATAAACTGGGCGCACTACTTGCAACCGTTTACCTCTATGTTACGGGAATAACCACACGTAAAATATGGCGTCTTAATAAAGAAGTAAAAGAACTTGATAAAAATAAACAAAATTATATCTACGCCATATGGCACAGCCAACAGGCTTTTTTGGTGTATGCTTTTAGGAAAACCAAAGCATGCGCCCTGGTAAGTTTAAGTAAAGACGGCGAATATATAGCCGGGGTATTAAAAAAATTCGGGATGAAAGCAGTAAGAGGTTCAACAAGCAGGGGCGCAAGCAAAGCGGTTTTAGAACTCATAGACATGTCAAAGAAAGGCTACCACCCCGTTATAACTCCCGACGGCCCCAGGGGACCGGCAAAAACCGTACAATCCGGAGCGCTTTTTTTGGCAAAAAAAACAAAACTTCCCATAGTACCTGTAGCATGCGGACTTAAAAATAAAATTGTTTTTAAGTCGTGGGACAAATTTGAACTTCCCCTTCCTTTCGGCAAGTCAGCTATTGTCTACGGTAATCCCATAACGGTTACTTCTAAAGACAGTTTAAAACAAAAAGCGGACGAAATACAAAAAGAACTTAACCGTATTAGCGAACTTTCCAATAAATTGGTATCCTAGTCATTATATGGCTTGGGTGCTGTTAATAATTATAAATTTACTGTTTCCGTTCATCGCTTTGGGGTATTTATTGGCTTTTTTTCTCTCCCCGCGTAAAAATCTGCTTAAAAATTTATCGGAAGAACTGCCTCAAAGATTTGGGGTTTATAAAAAACAAAATACTTCAAACGTTACATGGATTCACGCAGCCAGCGTGGGAGAAGTAAAGTCGGTTAAACAAATAGTAAAATTTTTAAAAGTAACATATCCCGATACTTCCGTTGTGATAACAACATCTACCGAAGCCGGTAAATTAACCGCAAAAAAAATACTGGGCAACTCCAGCTACCTTGCCCCTGTTGATTTTTATCCTATAACGGCTCGGTTTATAAAGACATTTAAACCCGCTAGACTATTTGTATTTGAAAATGAATTGTGGCCTAATATGTTTACCGCCTGTAAAAACAACAACATTCCGATAGGGATAATAAACGGGCGTATGTCCCAAAAAAGTTTTAAAGGACTTAAATTACTTAAACCGCTTACAAAGTTTATTTTTGAAAATGTTTCTTTTGCATGCGTTCAAACCCGTGAAATTGCAAAAAGATACATTGCGCTGGGTCTTGAAAAATCAAAAATCCATGTTACGGGAAACATCAAATACGATATGCTTGACGAAACCCCCCGTAAGACTAAACAGGTAAGAGAAATTATAAGTAAACTTAACTGGCAAAACAGTAAAATTTTGGTTTGCGGCAGTACGCACCCGCAGGAAGAAAACGCATTCATATCAGTTATGAAAAAAATCGGTAAAGATTTAAACCTCAAATTTATAATAGCGCCGCGCCATATGGAAAGGATACAACAGGTAAAGCAAAATCTTACCTCAAACGGAATTAAATTTACGTCGCTAACTCAAGGCGCATCTAAAGAAAATACGGACTGTCTTTTAGTTGATGAAATGGGTTGGCTCACTTCATTTTATAAAATGGCGCATTTATGTTTTGTAGGTGGAACTTTAGTCCAAAAAGGCGGACATAACTTACTGGAACCCGCAATCCTTCAAAAACCTATTTTGATGGGCAAACATACGTTAAACAGCCCCGATGTTGCGCAAAAGCTTATAGAAAATAAAGCCGCTAAAGTTATTACCGAAAAAAACCTTTCCGAGAATTTGACCGCATTACTAAAAAACGAAAATCTTATGGCGGAAATGGGGCAAAACGCTTATAAAACCGCTTTGCATTTTCAGTCCGCAACGGAAAAAACTTTGCAGGTATTAGAAAAGTATTATGAACCAAAATCCTAAAATTTTAGTCGTAAGAATGTCTTCTTTAGGAGATATAGTTTTAACCACTCCTATCTATCGTAATCTTAAAAACCAATGGCAAAATTGTCATATTACGGTTTTGGTAAAAAAGAAATTTTCGCAGATACCCGAAAAATTTAAAAACGTTGACGAAGTTTTAACATACAAAGGATTTTTTAAAACACTCCATGAGATAAGAGCAAAAAACTTTACCCATTATTTAGACTTGCATTCTACTTTAAGAAGCGTCATCATCGGGATTTTTTCAAAAATAAAAAATAGAGCAAGATATAAAAAAGATTCTTTAGCAAGACGCCTGTTTGTAAAATTTAAAGTTATAAACCCGTCTCTTGAAAGGCACACGTTAGACAGATACCTTGAAACTTTAAAAAAATACAACGTAACCGTAACCGAAACAGAACCAAGTTTAACGGACTGGGACTATAATAAGCAAAGCGCCGAAAATTTAAAACCAAAAAAAATAGCGATTTTACAAACGGCTTTTTTGGGAGATGCAGTATTAACTCTACCTCTTATAGAAAAAACTTCGGAAATTTTTAAAGACGCAAGTTTAACCGTTATATGCAGGCCTGAAAGTGCGGAAATATTCAAATCTTCCCCCCACGTAAGTAAAGTAATAGTAGACGATAAAAAAAGAACTCCGTTTGTAAAATCGTTTAAAACATTGGTTTCAAATTTAAAAAAAGAAAATTTAGATATTATTTTAATACCTCATAGATCGATTAGAAGCGCATTGGCGTCTTACGTAGCTAAAATACCCGTTCGTGTTGGTTTTAATAAAAGTGCGGGGCGAATGTTTCTAAATAAAACTGTTGCGTTCTCGTGGCTGCTACACGATGCCGAACGTAATTTAAGTCTTTTAGAACCATTTAAAGTAAACTTAACTAAACAAAACCCCGCATGTCTTACGACGAGTGTATCAAGCAGTCAGGAAATAGAAGACATTTTGCGTGAACATAACTTAATGTCCGTACCTCTTGCGGGGATACATGCGGGCTCGGTCTGGGAAACCAAACGTTGGCCAAAACAGTATTACTCAAAACTTATTGATAAACTATCCGATGAGTTGGGGATAAAATCCGTATTAATCGGAACAGGGCAGGACGCAGATATTGCAGAGCAAATCACAGGCATGGTAAAAGGTAGTAAGCCGTTAAATCTTATAGGTAAAACTTCAATAAGTCAGCTGATGGCGTTAATGAAAAATTTAAAATTATTCGTAACCAACGATTCAGGCCCTATGCACATAGCAACCGCTTTTAACGTACCTACAGTTGCTATATTCGGGCCGACAACTAAAGAATTGGGTTTTTTTCCTTACAGTAAAAATGCGGTTGTAGTGGAAAAAAACCTTAAATGCCGTCCGTGTTCTCTGCACGGCAAAAAAAAATGTCCTCACGGGCATTTTCTATGTATGAAACTTATAACCCCCGCCCAAGTACTCCACGCCTGCAAAAACCTGATAAAAAAGTAACCGGAACCTAAAAAAAAGTAACCAATTACAAAAACTAACAAAAAAGTAACGTGTCGCCCCCAATGGTGCCGTTGCCTGCCCTACCTAACATGTCGTTGCGAGCGAATGCAATGACATGGGTGGGATATAGTATAAAGAACATTCACAACACACAAAGACGATTAGACTCGAGGTTTTTGACGCCAATAAAAACGGCGGCAATCACCTGGGTCAAGCAACGTACCCGAAGCAACTGCCGCCTTGTACCCCAAAGGGTACTATATCAGACGACTATGCTTTTGGGGTTGCTTGGACTTTTAGATTGCTCTAAAAGCACAGTCTACCCATATGGCAGACTCCCTAAAACAAGTCAAAATTTTTAAACCACGTCGCC
>DATKZD010000159.1:0-5905 GCA_035528195.1 Elusimicrobiales bacterium | reverse complement strand
ACAAAACAAATTGCGCAATTATCAATAATAGTTTATAATTGCCCGTCCTGCGTGTATCACAAACCTGTTCCCGCAACTTTTTGACAATAAAATCTGTGGATGTTATATCAAACTTAGTGATCAAACCATCCTTTTGTCTTTGAACATATTTTAACCAACATTAACATAACAGGAACTTCAATTAATACTCCAACAACTGTTGCTAAAGATGCCCCTGACGATAATCCAAACAAAACAGCGGAAGTTGCAATTGCAACTTCAAAATGATTACTGGCACCGATTAAGGCAGAAGGCGCAGCATCACGGTAAGAAAATTTCAACTTTTTTGCCAGTAGATAAGTTAAAGTAAAAATAAAACAGGTTTGTATAAATAACGGTATAGCTATCAAAAAAATCACATAGGGCTGATTTATTATCAATTCCCCTTTAAGCGAAAACAGTAAAACAAGCGTTACTAAAAGAGCTCCAATTGAAACCGGCGTTAGATAATGTATGAATTTTTCTTCAAACCACTTAAATCCTTTTTTTGCAATAATTAGCTTTCTTGATTGGTAACCCAAAAATAAGGGTAAACCAACATAGACAAGTACCGACAATACAATTGTTTGCCATGGTATCGGCATTTTGTTTATCCCAAGCAGCCAACCGCCAAGCGGAGCATAGAGAAAAAGCATAGCTAGCGAATTAATTGCAACCATAACAAGCGTATGACCGTCATTGCCTTTAGATAGATGTCCCCATATCAAAACCATAGCAGTGCAAGGCGCTATACCCAAAAGTATGCACCCTGAAATATAAGACTTGTAAAGTTCAACCTGCGTTCCGTCTCTAATAATCTCTGTACCCGAAAGCCATCCTTTAAAAAATACTCCGAGAAAAATTGTTGCTATTGCAAACATCGTAAAAGGTTTGACACACCAGTTAATAAATAATGTAAGCATCACCGGCTTTGGAGTTTTACCGGCTTTTATAACTTCCGTAAAATCAATTTTGACCATTATGGGGTACATCATAAAGAAAAGACAAATAGCAATAGGAATGGATACCTGATAAATCGCAAAATTATCTAGTGCAACTATCGCCTGTGGAAATAATTTGCCGATAAAAATTCCCAAAACTATGCAACTGATGACCCAAATTGTAAGATATTTTTCAAAAAAACTTAATCGGCGTTCTTCATGTATAACATTTTCCATATTTTCCTCACACAGTATTTAAAGGTGTAAAGTAGACATTTTATATACGGGCATTATACATAACTTCTAAATTATTGAAATTGTTAAAAGCAAAACAAATCTATGCGTTGATAACCGTACAATGTCATAGACTATTTATGAAAGGTGCATGAGTTTACGGGGAAATGATATGGTATTACTTACTATTCCATTCTTCTCTAATCAGCGAAAGCATTACCATATCTTCAGGTTTATTATTCATATAGTAACGTTGTCTAACTAGGCCTTCTTTCTTAAACCCGAATTTATTCAGTAGATGCAGCGATACCTTATTGTTAGGATGAACCATTGCCTCAAGACGATTGAGTTTTATCTTTTTAAAAAGAAAATTAACTGCAGTAAGTATGGCTTCACTTACGTATCCTTTATTCCAGTTTTCTTTAGTTATTGTATACCCTATTTCTGTTCTCCTGTGGACGTCGTTATAATTGGGAAGAGCGAAAAAGCCAAGAAAATTATTATCCTTGCGTGTGGCCATTTTCAAAAGTATTCCTTCTCCTCTTTTTGAACGTTTTAAATAAACCTTTATTATTTTCTCTATAGCCTTTTTCTTTTCCTGTATTCCTACGTATTTGGCAGTTTCTTTATCAGAGAGCATTTTAAAAAGATTATCTGTATCCTTTAGTGCCATTTGCGTAAGCGCTAACCTTTTGGTTTTTATTACAAGTCTACCCGTAAACACATTTTTATTTGACATAGAAAACCCCCAATAATGTAGGTTTTTTATTAACGCATAAATATTGTGTGCAAAATTACCCCCCCCCGGAGTGCTTATATTGTGCTATTAAATTTAGATATTTGTCAAAAATGACATTCACTCTCCTCGGCACATCCTTGTGGTATGGTCTAAATCTATAGCCTTGCCAGTGAAGTATACTCCCTACAAGCTTTTCAATAAAGATATGAGATTAAAAGATTTTAGGGCAGGCTTTGGCAGATATTTAGTCTAGTTACGCAACATTTACAGCAATGATATACGGAGGAGGAAGTCAAAAAGTAATTTTGATTATGTAGATTTCCCTGCTGACGCAGGCAGGCGATTAGTGTGTTCGGGAACAGGGACGGGATTTTGGGATAAGAAATTAAAAATCTATTCTTCAAGCCAATTAGGGGTATCTCCCAAATTTTTTTCGCGACTTATCGGTATATGTTCTATAAGGTAGTAGTCAAAAATTTCATCAATCATAAACGGAATTGTCTCTTCAAACAAATCAAACCCTAAATTATGGTAAGCTGCGCTTCCTGTCCATATAATTTCGTAACAATCTTCGCAAAACTGGAAATTTTTGATAAATTTTATGCTGTTTTTGTCGCCCTGTTCAATAAGTTTAGACATTTTTTTAAAATAGGCCTCCAAATTAAACATTTTTTGGATATCTATATTTTTGGGGAAAATTCTAGCATCAAATAAAACTGCCAGTAAGAAATGGGTAAAATTTGTTTTTTCCACTTCCTCAACATCGTAGGCATTATTGCCTCCGCCGTAATAAGTAGGAGTTAACCGTTTATAACTTTCAGTGTCCGATTCAAGATGATAACCCATAAACACGGCAAAATCCGGATTTTTGTCATCGCGCTTGAGCCCCATAGAGGCAAGTTTTTTCTCCGCCAATTCAATAACATAATCCTTTTCTTCAAAATCGCCCGAAATTTTGACTATGTTGTGTGCATCTACAAAGGTATATGTTTTATAATCTGCAAATTTAGCGTCTCTTTTATCGCCCAAACTACTTCCTACCGTTATAAGCGAAGAATGCGAACATCCGCAAAATAAAAAGGATATTCCCGCAATAAGGCATATTACAACGTTTTTAAGTGAGGGGATTGGAACCATAAACCTATTGTAACACAAATTACATAGGTATCCAAATAAACATTGAAGAAAAAACCACTTGACATATACTGATACAATCTGATACAATTACATCAACAGTTGGGGAGCTGTCATAATCATAATACCACACAGTTTGATTATCTGATAAAACGCAACGAGAACAAAAAACATCAAACTGGCTAGGGTATAAATCAAGGAAAGCACATAACACGCTAATTGACGATATGACAGGATTATTCGGATTTAAAATATTTTTTAAATATCTGCAGAAAAATAAATCAAAAAAAATAAATGTAAAACATTTTCGGGTAAAACCGAAAATAAACTACATACTTCCTATTACTGATAAAAAAATCCCCAATAAATATTATTCGGAGGCGCATTATGGCGCAAGATGAAGAAAATAAATTTTTAATTCAATTGGAATCCGTATTCAACAACAAAGGATTCAAAGAAATGATGGATGCTTTAGGCAAAATCGCAAAACAACTTGATAGCGTTGCTAATACTTTTAGCACAACATTTAACAAAGTCAGCAATTTGGTAAGTAGCACGTCAAATGATATGAGTTACTCACTAAAACAGGTTGAAGAAAAATCATCAAAGGTTGCAAGTGTAATAATAACAACCTCTAAAATTGCTGCAGAAAACAGCAAAAAAATTATGGAAGGATGGAGTAAAGCATGGGACGGAGCTTTAGAGAAGGTTATGAAAGGTTCTACAAAAGCTTTGGGTGAATTTTTTAATTTTACAAAAGGCAGTTTTTTAGAACTTGGCACCCTGACAAATAAACTATTCAATTCCATTTTAGATTCTTTTTTTAACATGGTTGGAGAAATGGCGTCAAGTTCTATTACCAATTCAATTCTTGGAGGTGGAGGAACGCTGGGAGCAAGCATGTTCGGAGGGCTAGGAAGTTTAGTCGGTTCGGGACTGGATTTACTGGGCTTTCGTTTTGGCGGAAGTATACCCAAAACAGGACCATATATGCTTCACGCAGGCGAATATATTCTTCCGTCGGAAGTAGTTGACTCAATAAGAACCAGCCAAAGACCGCCATTATCGGCAAAACCAAGCGGAACGAATTTTGGCGGCAACTCGTCTAATATGACTTTAAATCAAACGGTAAATATACAATCGTCCAACAGCACAAAAAGAGGTCTAAACATAAGGGATATCGCCACAAGTCTTAAACAGGCATCAAAAGAAGGAATGTCGTGGGCGGTTGATTTGGCAAAAGTTAACTACAAAATAGGAAAAGCAGGACAAGGAGAGATATCGTTATGAACATAGAAGCAATGGAAATATGCAGTCAAAATTCGTTGGATAAATACTCTAACTTGCTTGTTTCATCAGGCTCGGTTAACAAAAATTATATGTTTGATAATGAAACACAAACATACTGGCAAAGCGATACAGGTTTAGATACTCAAACGGAAACAATCACAATAGAGTTTAGAGATTTCAATCAAAACGATATTACCTGCGATATAGACAGAATTATCCTGCAAAATACAAACGTAAAATACCTAACAGCTCAAGCAGTAAGTTTAGACGATGCAACGCACGATATTATCATTACTCAAGCTCAAAACCTAAACGGAGAAAACGTAATAATTGATTTTACTGCGTTACCTCCCGAGCAGTTGGCAAAAAAAATCATCATATCTTTGCATACAACGCAAACTCCTAACGAAAAAAAGAAAATAGGCCAGTTACGTATCTGCAAACGCTTAATTACTTTAGATGACGTATTAGTAAATTTAAACAGAAGCGACGAGATACGCTCAGGAGATTTTAGAACAATTGACGGCAGTCTCACAGGTTGGAAAGACTGGGAGAAATTTGCAGGCGAATTGGCTCTATCAAATGTTTCAAAAACCAAAAAAACATCTATAGAGGAAATTTGCAGCAATCACGATTTCATAAATCTAATTTATTTTAACGATGCGCAAAATAATCTATTGGAAACAATAGAATGCAAAATAGTCAGTTCGCCTAATTTTGCGCACGACCGTTTAACGAATTTATACGAAACAATTTTAATTCTAAAGGGGAGATAATGCAAACTATTTCTCAAGAACTAAAAAATACGCTAGGAAGCGACGTAATAAGTTATTTTAAAACTATGCTGCTTTACCGCAGATATTGGGATGAAGTATCGGGTAAATATAACTACGAAACAAATCCTATAGATATAACAGACAACCTTATAGAAAGCAGTTCGGTAAAATGGAAACTGGATAATGAAGACTTTAACGTTTGGAATATATCAAATGTCAGTTTAGTTTTTTCAAACAAAAATAATGTATGGAAACAAGAAGTGGAAAACGGCTACTTTCCCGAAGGTAAGTTAATACATTCAAGTAAAATAGGTATAAAAACAGGTGCCGTAAAAACTGACGGTACAAAAGAAGACGGATATGTTTTCACAGGATACATCACAAAGGATCCCGTAATAAACGTTGAATATAAAACTATAACTATTGATCTTTCAGGTCAATTTGCACTGCTTGAAAATATATCGGCTGAAGAAATTTCAAATCAAATTACCGATGAACTTGTCGGAACGTATGTAGAAGGCGAACCAAACGATGTTTTCGTAACGCTAAATAATGCCGTTGGAATAATAATATCAGTCAAAAAGGGATATACGTCAGAAGGTGCGGAGAATGCATTAGAGCTCGTCCCCTCTCAGGATTATACGGTTGCCGATATAAACCAAAAACTTCTTCCTGCCGAAATAACTCTCAAAGAAGCTTTAAGCGCTGATGAAAGTTTATGGGTAAGCTACAGTTACTGGTATACGGATAAACCGCTTGAATGGATAATTGAA
>DATKZD010000158.1:0-3033 GCA_035528195.1 Elusimicrobiales bacterium | reverse complement strand
TCGCATTGCAGGCAGTCGTGTTCCCTGTCAGTGCCTTTGTATTCGCATACATCGCAAGCTATTGTTTTAGGCAGTTCCAAACTGCGTGCCTCTGCTCGCAAGAAATTAGTTACTGGCATTTTGTTTTTTCCTATCCTCGTTGATTTGATGAAACAGATTGCCTAGTATGTCTTTTTTTTCTACTTTGGTTTCCAGTTTTTTTACATTTTCAAAGTAATTAAATACTTTTACAAATCCACACAGTAACGATTTCCCAGTAAACTTTTTTTTAATTAGTGTCATCTTAATCCCGCCTTTTTTTTAAGTTTTTCCATTTCGTCTTTAGTTAATGGTTTTTCGCGCTTTGCTTTTTCCATATCAGATATTATCTTATCGGTCTCTTTTGCCATATAGTCGTTTTTTGGGGAAATGGGCATATTGGTATACTCTGTTAGGGAATCTTCCCATCTGCGTTGGTTTAAGTACGTGGTGGGGTGTGGGATAAACTGATAGTCTTGCCATTGCCGGCTATGTTTCTGTTTTGATAGCGCGAAAAGAAGTTTTACCATGTCGGGCTTTTGTCTTTTGAAGGAAACTAAGGCTTTTGGTTTTCCTACCTTCTTTGGGTACTCGGACCAAAACTTTTCAAAATCGTTATCTATCTTATTATTATCATTCTTATCATTCTTATCATTCTTATCATTATTGTTTGTGTTCACTGGTTGTTCACTGGTTGTTCGCTGGTTGTTCACTGGTTGTTCGTTTTGATGTTCGATTGTAGTTATATTATTTTGATATTTACTGTAGTTTAAGACCGTAATTTTAGTAAAATGGTTGTTCGTTTGTTGTTCGATTAGCTGTTCACGCTCTAAAATTTTAAGCAATCGGTAAACTTTTGAAGGATTTATGTTTGTTTCAAGCGATACCTTATCTCTGCTTAATATAAATTGTCCGCTTTTTAGTATTTGTTTTTTGCCATTAAATAAAAATTCTTTTTTTGCGTGATTTGCTTTTAATAAGATGTGTAGCCAAAGATGCACCGCTTGACTATCTAAATAAATAAAGTTATCTAAAATTTTTCTATAAATTTTAATGTAACCTTGATTTTTCATTTCCAAAATCCTCTAAAAAGTTTCTACCTGTAATTTCAGTATATAAATCTTGTTTAAGGAAATGGAGTTCTTTACCTATAGCATCTATGACAACTTGCGTAACTTCGGTCTTATTTTGTTTTAGAATGCCACACGCTTTGCCAAAATGTCTATCGGTGATTTTGTTTAATGTTGTTAGAATTTCTTTGTTAGGTTTGAAATCCATAATCCTTAATCCTTAATAATTTACTACTTACCAAATTCTAGCAAACTATTTTTGTTTTTTCAACGAAAGTATTACATTGATGCCTTTGTTTAAAGTTCATATCAATGTACTTTTTTTCAAATTGCTTTACAAATTCGCAAGTTTTAAAATGCGCACAGTCCTCGCAAACTGCGTTATATTTATTTTTTTTCATATTTGTTTTTTATTCGCTCGTTTGCTATATTGCAGTATTCTTTGGAAAGTTCACATCCGATGAAATTTCTATTTAAATTTTTACAAGCCACAGATATTGAACCACTTCCCGAATATAAATCTAAAATAATATCTTGTTTTTTTGTAAAATCTTTTAAAATGTTGATGATTAATTGCACCGGCTTTTGAGTAGGATGTACTCTTTTTTCTTTATTTTTCATATTTTCCTGTATGAAACCATTCCACGTATACCTGTATATTTTAACGGAATTTATGTATGAGCAAGATGCGATTTCACAATTAGAAAAAGTGCTTGTATCGTTTTTTTTATCCCAAACTAAGCGCCCTTTTATTTTGTTAGAAAACTCAAAATAATTTATTCCAAAAATTATTTGATTTTTAGAAACTCTTAGCATCTCATTATAATGTTCATCTTTTGGAATATCCCAGTATTCTAATTTTTTATATCTGTTTTTCCCATAAAAATTAGATTTATTGGGGCCCGAAAAATATGGAGGGTCAGCTAATATCAAATCTATACTATTGTCAGGTAAACCTTTCATAAATTCTAGGCAGTCTGCGCAGTTTACTTTATTTAGATATTTTTTCATATAGACATACCGGTGTTCGGGAGTAGGGTGTTTTAACTTTGCCGACTATTTTGAGTTCTCCGTCATGCCACATTTCCGTGAGGCGCGGTCTTATCGTTAAAAGAGTGTGCCGTAGTATCATTGAAACTTCAAAAGAATGAAAGGGTTTGATTGCTTGGTCCGCGAAATGTCGTATCTTTGCCTTGATCACATCTTTATTTACGGCCGCAAGTGCCTCAAGCCGTGTTTCTTTGGCTATTTTTTTTTGTGTTGGTGTATATGTTTTAGTGTAGTCATTATAGTTAAATAAGTTACCTTGTTTCATATCCTTTTTCCCCTATTTTATTTACTCTTTTTTTAGTGGTAAAGATTTTATAAAGTCCTTTGTATTTTGGATTTAGATATTCTTTATATCTGACATTATACATATAGCAAATTTTTGAGAGATAATTATTCTCTCCTCTGATGATAGTCCTCTTGCTAGTGATAAATCGGAATATATTCGTATTGCTCTTGCTATTTTATTTACAAGTTTTTTTTCCATAGTTTTTTTCCATAGTTTTTTTAAAACTCCCTGCCCATAACAGGGAGTATATTTTAAACATTTCCGCCTAATGTTTTAGGTTCAATTATTTGGGCAAAAATGTCAAGTAGTTTATTTTCGTTTTTAGCTGCAAGAAGTTTAGCTGTTGTAATATACTCATTGCCACTTAAACCCAAACGTAAGGTAATACCGCCGTCCTTTAACGATGCAAGTCCTTCAATGCTTGCTTTAAAAGTTACTGTTGGAGATTTATCCTGTTTTTCCTCTTTCTTTGGTTTATCAAAGTTATGTTTAAAACTTTCCATATTTAACCTCAAAAAGGAATATCGTCGTTTACTTTTTTATCCCGGGCATTTACGGTACTGGTTCTAAAGTCGGGGACGTGTACATTTGTGATTTTGTTTGATTTTC
>DATKZD010000157.1:0-15813 GCA_035528195.1 Elusimicrobiales bacterium | reverse complement strand
AAGGTATGGGTGTTGGATAAATACCCGCCGCTATAAGTCCTGCGTAATGGGCAACGTCACAAACTAGATATGCGCCTACGGTATCTGCCATTTCCCTTAATCTTTTCCAGTCAAAATGCCTTGAATAATTGGAAGCTCCAGCCATTATAAGTTTGGGTTTATGTTCTTCTATTGATTTGGCGGTTTCCTCGTAATTTAACATCTCGGTATCTTTTGTAACTTTCATCGTTACTATTTTAAAGTACTGACCCGAAAAATTTAACGGATGTCCGTGAGACAAATGTCCCCCGTGCGATAAATCCAGTCCCATAACAGTATCGCCCGGTTTGATTAAAGATAGATATGCCGCAATGTTTGCCTGAGTGCCCGAATGGGGCTGAACATTTGCAAATTCTGCATTGAAAAGTTTTTTTGCACGTTCTCTTGCTACGTCTTCCACTACGTCAACAAATTCGCATCCGCCGTAGTAACGCCTACCGGGATAACCTTCGGCATATTTATTGGTAAGTATAGAGCCCTGGGCGTCCATAACTGCAGGCGAAGTAAAATTTTCCGATGCGATAAGTTCCAGTTTGGTTTGCTGTCTTATTGCTTCGTCGTGAACTGCTTTATAAACTTCGGGGTCTTGTTTTTTTAATATGTCGTACATTTTTTGTCTCCGTTTAAATTTTAAGTGAGCATACAAATATGCCCTCAATTAAGAGTATAAAACTTTATGAGGCGCATTTCAAAATCACAACTTCAAAACTACTTTGATTTTTTGCCCGTCATTTCTTCTATTACTACTTTTATCATTGCGGTTTTTTTGAGCGCATTGGAAGGATAGTTAAATTTTTCTTTGCAATACTGCGACATAAAAATATCCAAAGCTTTTATTTTTTCTGGTTGCGAAATTACAAAAACCGCTTTACCGTTTCCTACTACGCTTTTGTAATCCATGGTCCATTTACAAGCTTGGTCACCGCCAATTATTTTGCAGTCGCCCTCTATTTCAAAGCATACGTTAGGGTTTTGCTTTAATATATCCGTTTTTTTACCTTCCAATGCGCAATGGAAGTAGAGGGTTTTATTTTTGTATCCAAAGCACATAGGCACAATATACGGTTTGTTATTTGAGCACAGCGCCAGACGACATATAGTTGCGCTCTTTATTATCTCTTCTATTTCCTTTATATCGGTTATCTCTCTATCGCACTTTCTCATTGGGCTATTGTATTAGATTTTAAATGGCAAAGCTATTTTGTAATATATAGTCAAATCAAGTATTTAAGGAAATTACAAAATGAAAAAAATGAAACTAATGACGATTTTAGGAACCCGTCCCGATACAATAAAACTTTCGCGTGTTATTGCGTTGGCAGATAAACACGTCAACCATATTTTAGTCCACACGGGGCAAAATTACGATTATGAGTTGAACCAAATATTTTTTGAAGATATGGAAATAAGAAAACCCGATTATTTTTTAAATGCTAAAGGCACTGCCGCCGAAACTATGGCAAAATCAATAGCCAACATAGACCCCGTACTTGAAAAAGAAAAACCCGATGCGGTTTTATTACTTGGCGATACAAATAGCGCTCTTGCCTGCATATCGGCTAAAAGACGTAAAATTCCTATTTTTCATATGGAGGCGGGTAACAGATGTTTTGATGCCAGAGTACCCGAAGAAATCAACCGCAAAATCGTAGACCACACAAGCGATATAAATCTGCCTTATACAACTATTGCCAGAGACTACCTTATTGCTGAAGGCATACCTGCCGACAGGATAATTAAAACCGGCTCTCCTATGTATGAGGTTTTGGAATACTATAAAGACAAAATAGCGCAGTCCAAAATAATGCGGAAACTAAAACTTACTAAACACGGTTTTTTTCTAGTAAGCGCCCATAGAGAAGAAAATATAGACTCTCCTGCAAATTTTCCTAACTTTATAAATATGTTAAACACGCTTGCCAAAAAATTTAACAAACAGGTTATAGTTTCCACCCATCCGCGTACGCTTAAAAAAATAAAAGCCGAAAAAGCCAAAGTAAATAAACTAGTTTCGCTTTTAAAACCTATGGGATTTTCCGACTACGTGAAACTTCAGCAAAATGCTTTTGTAGTTTTGTCCGATAGCGGAACGATAACGGAAGAGTCGTCAATACTTGATTTTCCCGCACTTAACATTCGTAAAGCGCACGAACGCCCCGAAGGTATGGAAGAAGGCAGTGTAATGATGACAGGACTTGATTTAAATACTATTTTACGCGGCATAAAAATTTTACCAAGTCAGCGTGATAACTGCGGCAGCGGAAAAAGATATTTAAAAATGGTTGCCGATTATCATGCTCCCAAAGTATCGCAAAAAGTTTTAAGGATAATTTTAAGTTACACCGACTACGTAAACCGCCGCGTATGGTATAAAGCGGAAGACGTAAAATAAAACAAGAATATCATTTAAATACTTTTTATTAGACCCCTCACCTGAAAACATACTACAAGTAGTATGTTTTCTTCCTCTCCCGCAAGGGGAGAGGTGGGAAAAGAAAATCGTAGGATGTAACGAAAGAAAAAAGTAAAAAAAAACACCTCTCCCCTTGCGGGAGAGGGTAGGGTGAGGGGTGTCACAAGAAAGCTGGGGGGATTAAAAAACACTGCTTCTTTTGTCAACAAATTATTTGTCGTCATCAAATTACTTGACTTGTATAATAACGAAAGGGGAAGTAGGGCAAAAAGACTTAAACCCGTCCTACCGAGTGATAAGTAAATCCCTTTTTACGCATTGTTAGGGGGTGGAAAATGTTTCTGCCGTCAATTATTATAGGGTGCTTCATTAAATCAAAAGTTTTAGATAAGTCTAAATTTTTAATTTCGTCCCATTCGGTTACGATTGCTGCACAGTCTGCATTTTTTACGCACTCGTAAGGAGTTTTGCAAAAAGTAATTTTTTTAAGTATTTTTTTGGCATTTTCCGTAGCTTTAGGGTCATACACTTTTACTTTAGCTTTAAGTTTTTGAAGACGACGTATTATATCTATGCTTGGGGCAAATCTGATGTCGTCAGTATTAGGTTTGAATGCAAGTCCCAAAATCGCAATCGTTTTACCTGCTAAATTCCAAAGTTCCTGATGGCATTTTTTTACTATCCACATTTTTTGCTCTTCGTTTATGCGTTGTACTTCCTTTAACAGGGCAAAGTCGTAGCCCTTGTCTTTGCTGATGTATCCGAACGCCTGTAAATCTTTCGGAAAGCAAAATCCGCCGAAGCCCACTCCGGCATTTAAAAAACTTTTACCTATGCGCTTATCAAGCCCCATTCCTTTTGCTACGTCTTCTACGTTGGCGCCGGTGCGTTCGCATACATTTGCGACGGCATTTATAAAAGATATTTTACACGCTAAAAATGAGTTTGAAGCATGCTTGATTATTTCGGCACTTTTAATATTGGTAAAAAGTATGGGGGATTTAATAGGGGCATAAAGTTTTTTCATTGCGTCTTTTGCTTTTGCGCTTGAAGTGCCGACAATTATTCTATCCGGTTTTAAAAAATCTGCAACTGCCGAACCCTCACGCAAAAATTCCGGATTTGAAACAACGTCAAAGGGAATTTTTTTTTGGTTAAGTCTTGTTATGGTTTTTTCTATCCAAATTCCTGTTTCTACGGGAACGGTGGATTTTTCAACTATGACGGTATAGTCTGTCATATTTTTTGCAATTTCCGCAGATACATCTTCTACAAAACTTAAATCTGCCGACCCGTCGTCGCGCGGAGGGGTGCCTACCGCTATAAAAATTATTTCCGCCCGGTGTTTGGTATCCATCGCCGATTTTACAGAAGTAGTAAAAAACAGTCTTTTTGCTTTTGTGTTTTTGACGACTAATTTTTCAAGCCCCGTCTCGTAAATAGGCACTTTCCCATTATTTAAACGGGCAATTTTATTTTTGTCCGAGTCCACACAAACGACCCTGTGTCCTATTTCTGCCAGGCACGTACCAGTTACAAGCCCCACATAACCTGTTCCTATAACGCAAACGTTAAACTTTTTCATAACACAGATATGGTATTAATTTGCCGCAAACCTTGTAAACCATCGGCATAAGTCGCTACAATGTAAATATGGAGAAACTGAAAGATTTAATATCGTCAAAGAAAGCTAAGGTAGGTATCATCGGAATGGGTTATGTGGGGCTTCCCCTTGCAGTGGAGTTCGCCAAAAACGGTATGCAGTGCATGGGTTTTGAAATAGACAAAGTAAGGGTAAAGAAATTAAATAAGGGAATTTCCTACATTGACGATATTTCCTCCAAAGAAATAAAACCTTTGGTAAAAAGCAAAAAGCTAAAAGCGTCATCAGAATTCGGCGGATTAAAACTATGCGATGTTTTAATTATATGCGTCCCTACTCCGCTTAGAAAAACCAAAGATCCCGACGTTACCTATATTATAGACGCTGCTAGAAAAATATCCCAAAATCTGCGGAAAAACCAGTTAATAGTACTTGAAAGTACCACATATCCCGGAACGACCAAAGAATTGATACAGCCCATTTTTGAATCGGGTAGACTAAAATGCGGAAGAGATTTTTGTTTAGCATTTTCGCCCGAAAGAGTAGACCCCGGTAACCAAAAATATAATATATCCAATACTCCCAAAGTGGTAGGCGGCATTACAAAAACTTGCACTGCTCTTGCAAAACTTTTATACGGCAATATAGTTGATGAAGTAATAGCGGTCTCCAGCACGCAGGCGGCTGAACTGGTAAAACTTGTAGAAAATACTTTTAGGGCGGTTAACATCGCTTTGGTTAACGAAATGGCTTTAATGTGCGATAAACTTAAAATAAATGTTTGGGAAGTTTTATCTGCCGCAAAATCAAAACCTTTCGGATATATGCCGTTTTATCCGGGTCCCGGTATAGGTGGACATTGTATTCCGTTGGATCCCCATTATTTGGGTTGGAAAATGCGCTCGCTTGATTTTGACCCCCGTTTTATAGAACTGGCAGATGAGATAAATTCGTATATGCCGCAATATGTAGTTTATAAACTGGCGGAAATTTTAAACAGGCATAAAAAAGCGTTAAGCGAAACGAAGCTGCTTGTACTTGGCGTTGCGTATAAACCCGATATTTCAGACGAGAGGGAATCACCTGCAGTTGACGTTATTACGCTACTTCAAAACACGGGTGCCAAAGTAGATTACTTTGACCCCCATGTTAAAAAATTAGAGCTTGAAGATAGATTTTTGACTTCCAAAAAACTTACCGCCCGCCGCCTTAAAAAATACGACTGCGTTGTTATTATAACGGCCCATTCGTCGGTGGATTATAAATGGCTTGTTGAAAACTCCAAGCTTGTTTTTGATACTAGAAACGCTACCCGTAAAATAAAATCCAAAAAAATATACAAGTTATAAAATTCCCCCTTCGTGTGCAAAGTATCGAGGGATAAGATTAAGGGAAAGAACAAGGATAAGGAGTAAGTATTGTATCCCCCCTCGATTAATACTCCTAACTCATAACCGAGGGGGATTTCTGCACCCTTTGTCCCTCTTGTTAGAGAGCGGTGAGGGAGTGCATTTTAAATTCACCTTATGCTCACCCGCTCCTTATTTCCTTTCTCCTATCACCTTGCTCCCTTTCGTCTCCTTATAATTCCCCCCTTTCTTAAGGGGGGACTAAGGGGGGATTAAAAAAAGAGAATACAGGGTGAGGGGTAAAAACCATAAAAACAAAAACACATGTCGTTGCGAAGGAACCGCTCCGAAGCCTTGGCGTAGGACGGGACTGCGGCAATCTGTCAGGGTAAAAAATGCCACGCCTCCTATCACCTTTCCCCTGCTTTTCTTTCCCCGCGCTCCCTTTTGTCTTTTTAATTCCCCCCTTTTCTAAGGGGGGACTAAGGGGGGATTTTACGCCTTTACCTCAAATTGCCAAAGAGCTTTGTATATAAACAGGATTTCTTTATAACTTTTACAATTTGTTACTGTTAAATACCCTATTTTAGTTTACACTATTTTGGGCTATACCAAAATAGGTTAATAAAATTAAGTATATATGTCAATAGGGGAGTCAGGCTATGGCAAACGTACACACTAAAAATTACCAAAAGTTTATAAAACTATTAAGGAAAGCAAGGCACGAGGCTGGTCTATCGCAGGTAGAGGTAGCCAAGAAGTTAAATAAACCTCAAACCTATGTATCCAAATGCGAACTTGCAGAACGCAGAGTAGATGTTACCGAATTAAAACTTTTTGCAAAGATATACAAAAAATCCGTCAACTACTTTTTGGATTAACACAAAAATCCCCCTCCTGCTTTCTCCTCGTACTCCCTCTTTAGCAAAGGGGGAAAAGAGTTTTCTGTTCTGCTTTAATCGGTGTAACTTGACAGATTGCCGCAGTCCCGTCCTACGCCAAGGCTTCGGAGCGGTTCCTTCGCAACGACATGTGGGGGGGAGAGGTTTTTCCTTTTTAGGCTGGGTTCCCATAGTTCGTTTTTCCCTCCGTCAAACTCACTATGAGAATGACAGGGAAGGGGAAAGGTGTTTTTCTTTTTTTGATAAAATCCCCCCTCACCCCCCTTTGACAAGGGGGAGACCGTAATTTTCCGTCCTGTGTTTTTTTAAAATTTAGGAGTTTTGCTTCGCTACTAGGCATGACGAACAACGCCTTGAACGTTCCCCGAAAAAATATTAAAACTTTCTGTTTTGAGGCGAGCCGAAGTTGAGCGAGGTGAGGTATACCGTGAGCGGGGCAAAAACATATATTGAATTATATGTTTTTGAAAACCTTAAAAAATATAGGACGGACTTAGCCCCCGTATATCCGAGTGAGGGTATAACCCTTCGACTTCGTCCTTCGGTAAACTCAGGACTTCGCTCATGGCAGGCGACGTAGCGGAGCAAAAGAACAAGTTTTACCTTTCGGCTTTTTTGAGTCCGAACCATACGATAAAAGAAAATATAACGGCAGGCATCCAGCCTGCTATAACGGGATTCATCATACCCGCCTCCCCCGCACTTTGAAAAACCGATACTATCCACCAAAAGAAAAAAGCAGTCATTATAGCAATGGCAAAATGGAGCATCTTGCCGCCTTTTTTAAGCGACATTGCAAAAGGTATCCCCAAAAGACACATAATTATATTTACAAAGGGCGCTGCAAATTTTACGTGAAGATAAGTAATTTCCCGCCCAATGGGAAGTCCTGTTTTCTTTAGCGCTTTTACTCTTTTAAAAATATCGCGTATAGTTAAATCTTCAGGCCAAACTTTTTCAATAACAAGGTTTTGCGGCTCTATATCTAATGCCGATATCCACTTATCAAACTTTTTTTCCTTAATGCCGGATTTTTTTGAAAATACCCTCGTAACTCCATCATAAAATACCCAAGTGCCGATTTTTTCGTCCCATAACGCTTTTTTGGCATCTGTCTGTAAATTTATTTTCCCCTTTTCGTACTCGTATAAAATAGCTCTTTCTATAGTCTTATTTTTGATGTCTAAAATTTTTCCGCTTAAAAAAGAATTGCGCGATATTTTTACAACTATATTTTTTTTCTCCATCTCGTTCCAATATAATTTGCCCTTTATTTTTGTTCTAAAAATTATATCCGCTGTTTTATGTAAAAAAGGAGAAACCGTCTCCTGTAAAACTACGTTAACTCCGGCAATAATGCAGATACACACTACAATCGGCATATAAATTTGGCGTTTGGTATATCCGCTTGCAAGGGCGGCTGTCCATTCCCCGTGGCTTATCATATCGGATATGGCAAATAAACTTGCCAAAAGTCCCGCCACGGGTAAAATTACCAGCGTCCAAAACGGAATTACAAAAAGAAAATATTTTATTATCTCAATAAAAGAAGCGGAAGTATTTATAAAGTATTTTAGATGGTCAAATAAATCCGCCAAAAAAACCAGTACCGCAAATATGCCCAAACCGAAAAAAAACGGGCCCCAAAATTTTCGCATTGTGTATTTGTATAAAAGTTTCATAATGGTATCCGACTAATGCCTTACCTTGAAAATTTCCTGTTCCATAAGAATAATGCCGCCACAAGCCCGACTATATTGCCAAGCCATGGAGACACAAAACTCAAAGAATATATTTTTTTTGCGATGTTTATGCCCGTCATCATTCCGCCGTAATAACCAAAAAGCACGGCTATGGTAAATACCATAGCCCACGCTTTTGCATGCTTAAAAGACAATAAACCCAAAGGGGCGCTTACAAGAAAAAACACCAAAGGAGAAAAAGCGAGCGCAATTCGTGTTGAAAGTTCAATTTTATATTCCGCATGCCTTTTTTGTGGCAGGGTTTTTTGCCTTATTGTCTTTAAAATCTCGGGCGTTGTAAGTTCGCTTAACGATAAATTGCGATTTTCAAAATCCATATTTCCATATAACGGGATAAAAATTTTGTAATTTTTGTATTCGCCTTTTATTATGCTACTACTGTCTGAGGGATCTACTTTTTGAAAATCGCCGTCTTCCAACGTAAGTTCTATGCCTTTTGCAGGGAGGAGTTTATAACGCCCTTTGGGAGCGTTTACATTGAGCAAAACTAAGTCGGGGTCTTCTTGGGAACGCATAAACAGGGCTATTTCGCTCATATTACCGGAGTTGGAATCTATTTCGTTTGCTATCATACGCCAATTACCCAAATCAATAAAAGTATTGGGTTGAAGTTGTAATTCCGATATGCTTTTTGCAAGTATATGCTTTGAATTTGCAAACTTTTTAAAACCGAGCGGGCTTATCCAGTTATTTACAAAAAATAGGGCAATACACAAAAACAAAGAAAAAATCCCAAGGGGCCACACTATTTGGAATCTGGAAAAACCGCTTGCCCGCAGTGCCAAAATCTCGCCATGACTGCTTAATGCGCCCAACGACATTAAAACAGAAAGCTGCCACGCCATAGGAATGCTCAAGGCAAGAACTGTGGGCATCAACTGGCATAAAGCATAAAAAATCCACTGTAAATCCGCTCCCAGAAGTATCGCGTTGTTAAAAATCCGCACAAACTGATTCATAAACAGTATCGCGGTAAACACACCTAATGCCACCAGGAGGTAAGATAGCAAAATCTTCAAAAAGTACTTTGATAAAACTCTTGTAGTCATAGTATTGTGAACATAATTATGAGTGGAGACCTCATACGTATTCCCGATAAAGTTTGTATACTTTAATTACGGGATTGTTGCAAAATAGGATTTATGCAAAAAATTGCGCGTTGTGCCTTGTGAGAACTTTTCGGCAGTCCGTATATGAGATCTGTCAAAAAATTCGTTTTGCTTGAAGCATAATTATGCAATACTTTGTCCATAAGTCTATTTTGCAACGGTTTAGAAAGATAGTTTATCTTATAGACAATTAAACTAAATAATAGCCATAATGACAAAGTTTTGAGTTTATATGAATTACTTTAGAAAGATTATTGCCATTACATTCTCTTTCATCTTGTGTGCAAATAATTTATTTGCAGCACAGCAGGATGAAGAGTTTTACCTTATTGAGAAAAGCGACTTTCCAAGTATATTTGAAGAGTACGATGCCGAGCGTTATGCATTGCCGGAATCAATTATAGAACCTGAGCTTAATTTGTACGACACTAAACAGGACTGGAACGCTACGCGTGAGGCAATAGAAACAAATACGCTCTATCAGGAAGTTATTGAGCAACAGCAACCCCAGACAATTTTAAAACCCAAGTCTAAAGAACTTGCCCCATCGGTCAAACTTCCCGCCTACGGCACTTCTCTTTCTATAACAGGCAGAAAAATAATAGGTTTTGATTACGCTTCCAAACGATATCTTTTTGACCAAACAAGCAAAGCGAGAGCTGAAAAAATTTCCTCTTTTAACCTTACCCAACAAATGCAGTTAAAAATGAAGGGCAAAATAGGTCCAAAAATATCCATTGACATTGATTATGACGATACGCAGGAAGATAAAAAGGATATTTCCATAACCTACACCGGAGAAAAAGACGAAGTGGTGCAAAGTGCCGCTTTCGGAGATATTGACCTTTCGCTGCCCGCTACCGAATTTGTCTCTTACAATAAACAGCTTTTCGGTATGAAAATGGATTTAAAATTTGATAATGCGAGAGCAATTTTAATAGGCAGTAGAACAAAAGGTGAAGGAAAAACCAAAGAGTTTACGGGCAACAGTGCATTTCAGTCAAAAGATATTTTAGATATAGAATACATCAGAAGGCAGTACTACGATTTAACGTTTGGAAACCCTGCAAGAATTCCTGCGCAAAGTTCCGAAATAGTCTACATAAAAGATCGCAGTGGCAAAGCCCCAAACGGATTGGACATAAAAACAATTGCTTTTGATGATATTGAAAGTGCTGTATCTGCCGCTTCGGCAAATTTTAAATATCTTCAGCGCGGATTGGACTACGCCATAGATTACAATCGTGGAACTATAACGTTTAACCGCCAGTTAAATTCGGAAGACGTAGTTATAATAGATTTTGTAATTCAAGGTACATCAGGAGTAAAATTAAGTCAAAACCCTTCAGCCGCTTCTATAGGTGTTGGGGGAACGGGAAAATTTAAGTTAATCAAAACCGAAAACGATCTTCCGATAGTAGAAGCGTTGCAAAACGTGGAACTTGGTTACAGACGGGAAATTAAAACATATTATTCCATAGGGCAAACGCAAATAATACGCGATGACGGCAAAGGCAATTTCAATTTAAGAGTTCAGGATGAAAACAGAATAGACATTGACCCCGCCCTTGTCTCTACATATCCCGAAAAAATTTCCGTGGACTTTGAACGCGGTGTATTTGCCTTGCAAACGCCGTTTAGCGAGAGCGAAATTTACGATTCCTCCCCCAGTTCAAAGTACAGGTTTAGGGTTGAATATAACTCACGCATAAGAACTTTCTTTTTGGAGCCGAGTATCGTACTGGAATCCGACGTCGTAACCATTGACGGAAAAAAACTGATTAGAAACACGGATTATTTCATTGATTATGACTCGGGATTTATTACTTTTTACAACGAAAGCATTATTAATCCCTACAGCAAAATAGTGGTAAACTACGACGTTTCTCCCTTCGGGGGAATTGGAACTTCGGCGCTGCTTGGCGGAAGATTTTCTTACGACCTTGGGGAACACATTACTTTCGGCTCCACCGTACTTTACGAATCAGGCACGGAGTCTAAAACCGCCCCTACCGTAAACAGCCTTGCTGCAAGCACATTGGTATATGAAGCGGACTTAAAAATAAAAGATTTTAATATACTGCCCGGCATAAAAAGTAATTTTGAAGTTGAAGTAGCACAAAGTAAAACAAATCCCAACGTAAACGGATTTGCGGTAATAGAAAGTATGGAGTCGGTTAAACAGGAGGATTTTACCTCAACCGAAGCTATAGACTGGCGGATAGCATCCAACCCCACTCTTGCAAACGCCCATCCTTATGCCGTCAACTGGACAACGGAAGAGGTGCAGTCGGATTTGATTTATCCCGGCGCAAACGACAAAGATAAGGAAAGGGTTATCACTATAGAGTATGATTTCACAAACTCGGATGAAATTTCAATTGTATACCCATACAAATTAAGCGGTATAGATTTTACCCGTAAAAATACGGTTGAAATGATACTTTATCCGGACGGCACAAGCCCCGCAGATACAAATACGGTAGGTCCTGAAATAAACCTTACTTTTGGAAAAATAGACGAAGATTCCGATGATGCAGGCGAAGTGGTAAGCTTACAGTGTAAAACCGGTACCAACGTACCTAAAACCGAAGATATAAACTGCGACGGAATTTTAACCGGAAGCGAAGACGTCGGCTGGCAGTACAAAGTAGGCGCCGACACAAGATTATTTGGAGCGGGAAACGGAATAATAGACAGTCAGGATTTAAACAGTAACAAAGTTTTGGACCCAGCAGATTACACAGGCGGTGATTTCGGTTACGCAAACGCAACCAACTTTATTGATTTAACCGACGGCGGCACTCCAAAAAACCAAATTGACTTTTTACGGCAGTGGCATACGTTCTATGCGCAAGTTAATATACCTGTCGCCGATAAAATTAAATGGTCGGCAATACGCCAAGTTAGAATTTCTTTAAAAAAATCTTCACTTCTCGGCGCAAGAACAAAAGGTTTTATAAAAATCGCAAAACTTGCAGTAGTGGGAAACAGCTGGGAAATAGAAGACGTACCTGTCGGCTCTACTTTAAATCTTTCAGGAATAAATAACGAAGACGACCCCGCTTACCAGCCCATATTTTCCGCCGGGGGGGAAGTTCAACAGGTTTTTGAGGATTTGTACGGCTCGCTGGAAGACCAAAAAGAAGCATCGGGTTCGGATACCGTAGTGGAGCAATCATTGGAGATGATTTATTCTACGACGGGATCATCGGAAGTTACGGCGAAGAGAATTTTTTCCTCGTCTATGGATATCTCAAATCATAAAGAACTTAGATTTTTAATCAATAACCCCGCCCTTAAAACGGATACATCATTTTTCCTAAGAATAGGTACGGGAACCGATTATCAACAAGTTGAAATTAATTTAGACAATTTTACGGGATGGCGACTCTACAGGCTAAGACAAGTTGATGCCGACGGAGACGATGTTGCAGACTACTGGGAAAACGCATCCGTGTATCCTGCTACTGTAACTTCAGCGGGACAGGCGAATCTTCAAGGAGTAAGTTTGATAACCGCAGGTATTAAAACTTCCAGCGCTCAAAGCGGTACCGTCTGGTTAAACGAAATACATTTATCCGGCCCGCTCGAACTTACAGGCACTGCATACAAAGCACAGGCGGATTTTGAAATTAAAGGACTGGCGGACTTTGGCGGAAAGTATAAATATATGGATAGAAATTTCCAAACTCCCATAGCTGTTGCAACAAAACAGGATAAGGCCGAACAAAGCGCCTATTTCAATTTAAAAAAATATGACTGGATGCCCGTAACCGCAACCTACGAGCGTCAAATTACTACCACGCCTAATCCGTTAGACAGTCAAAATAATAATTTGGTAAACCTCATAGAAAAAGGCACAGTTGACCGCAGAAGTGGCGGCGTTAAGGCGGATATTATCACCAAAAATTTACCAAAAATTTCGCTGGAATATCTAGCCGAAAAAGCCAATTACGAACTGCTTGAAAGAAATGACGATATAATGACTTACAGAGCAAGAGTAGAGCATATTTTAGCCAAAAAAAATCCGTTTCTTCCGACTAAATTTTCTGCAGGTTACGGGGAAACTACAAGTAAAATAAATTACGGGGAAAATTCCGACGCTTTAACTGAAGGTTATTATAACTCAAAAGAAAATGTCCGCAACATAGATTTTTCTTTGGAATTTAATCCCATTAAAGATTCCGCTTTCATACCTACTTACTCGTTGATGGAAACCAAAGAAGACAGGGGAGATACGGCTCAAACCATATCCTACGATAAATCTATGCATCAAAATGCAGGGTTTAAAGGCAATCTTAAAGTAATCAAATGGTTAAAACCCTCCTTTGACTACAATATCTCAACAATTGAAAATAACAACTTAACGGGTACAACCGTTACGCACGGAATCCAAAGCCAAACATTTGACGTTGGCGAAATAAAAACGGTAAACAGAACTGCCACAGGAAATGTGAGCTTTTCAATCAATGCCGCAGAAATTATGCCAAAAAGCAAACTTCTTAAATCGCTTACTATATACTCGGGCTATCAATTGCAAGACGGCGACGTATGGAACAACGTAGAAAGTGCGCTGGATAGTAAATCTTCGTTATGGATACGAAATTCACTTAAACCGAGTTCCTCCTTTGCCGAAAGGATAAACCTTACTTTAAGAGATACCGTAAACAGTTCGCAACGCTGGCAGCCCTTTAGCGCTTATGAATTTAACGGAGGACTTTCGGCGCTTAAAAAACTTTCAATATCCAATAACGTAATAAAATCCGTACAGCAAAACGATGTAACCGGAACGCAGACAAAAACCGTAAGCACTACCCTGCCCGATACTATCGTAACGATGCACGATATAGAAAAACTGGCAGGATTAGGCAGGTGGGTTTCAGATAGTATCTTAAACTTTAAATTTACAAGACGCACTACGGAAAACGTGGATTTAGACGAAACCAAATCGCTGGAATACGGTCTTGATTTGCGTTTTAAACTCCTAAATAAACTAGATACGGCGCTTAAATACAACATAAGAAAATCCGATACTTTTGACTTTTTGGTAGACACCCAAACCATAAGCGCCCTGCATAAAGACATGGGAGCGCAGGGAAGTTTTACGTTTAAAAAACTTACCCTTACTCCTAAGATAGATTATACGCTAGATAAAAAAACAGAATCGGCAGGCGTTGTAACAGAAGACACCACAGTTATGGTACCTGCGGTTATTTTAAGAATAGATACCAATCTGCCAAAGGGCTTTACGATACCAATAATAAATAAAACGTTGAAATTTACAAACAGAATAGTGTGGACGACGAGTTTAAGTTACGCAATTAAAACTTCGCCTGTAAACGTTATAAATAATTCCAACATATTTAATATAACTACGGATGCGGAATACGAAGTTTCAAAAAACCTGCTTCTTACTTTTAGCGGTCAAATAGAACGTCTGTGGCATAAGTATTTACAGGAAGAAGATTACGTATCTGTGGGTTTTGGCACTACGTTGACGCTTCAGTTTTAATGTTGGGTTTATAATGATAAAGTGTGCTGTTGTTCTTTCAAATTTTTTATTTACCCTTTCCCCCTTTAATAAAGGGGGAAAGAAGTACAAATTTTAATTTGTACTTCAGGGGGATTTAAAAACCCTCCGTCTTTATTATAAAATCATCCCCCCCATCCCCTCTTTTCTTTACACAAATCACCCTAAATCCCTCTTTGTTAAAGAGGGACAAAAAGGAGTTAAAGAGGGGAGAAGATATTTTTAAAAAGTAGTAACTTGAAAAATATGAAAATAAAAAATGCTTTTAAAACTTACGCAAAAACTTATGCAAAAACTTATGCAAAAACTTCCGCAAAATTTTTACTTCATATATTAGTACCCGATACGTGCCTGCATTGCGGGGTAGATTTAAAATTTAACTACCCGTATCCTTTATGTAAAGACTGCGAAAGTAAATTGGAACCGTTGCCGGAACTTCATTGCAAAAGGTGCGGCGTGGTACTTTTTTCGGGAGGGGCGCATTGCTATAGGTGTCGGGGACATAAAGCAGAAAATTATAAATGCTCCGTAATACGCTCGGCTTTAGTCTATAACCCGCAGATACGCTCCGTTATTCATCATTTTAAATACGGACAAAAATCAAAACTGGCAAATTATTTGGGTGATTTTTTAAGCAGAGCTTTTAAAGAGTATCCGCAATTGGCGGATTGCAACTGCATAATACCCGTTGCCCTTATGCCTAAAAAAATGAAAATGCGCGGATTTAATCAGGCGGGGCTTTTGGGTAGGCATTTATCTAAAAGTTTAAACATAAACTTTTACGATGACGCATTAAAAAGAGTTCAATACAACAAATCCCAAACCGATTTAACTAGAGAACAGAGGATAGAGAATGTACGCGATGCTTTTATGGTTGCGCGCCCTGAAGTTATAAAAGGTAAAAACGTTTTACTTATTGATGACGTATGCACTACTGCTTCTACGCTTGAAGAATGCGCAAGAGTTTTAAAAGCGTCCAAAGCCTCCTCCGTCAAAGCCCTAACTGTTGCAAGAGAATAAAAATCTCCCTACCCCACATGTCGTTGCCTATCCCTACCCCACATGTCGTTGCGAAGGAACCGCTCCGAAGCCTTGGCGTAGG
>DATKZD010000156.1:0-2392 GCA_035528195.1 Elusimicrobiales bacterium | reverse complement strand
GAGCTGTATTTGGGATAGGTTTGTTTGTGCTAGGACTCTTTATAGGCGGATTTATTTTGAAAATATTTTCGCTTATCTGCAAAGGTAATACCGATTACGAGGCAAATATAAGAGTTTCCGCATCGCTTGCCATACTTTTGGTTGTCAGTGGCTTATCTCTGCTTATGGAACCTTTATTGAATTTGACAATGTCTACTGTAGTAAGCTTGTTGATATATTTATACGGAATGTACCTTTTGTATATTGCTTTGACGCATGCTCTATCAGCGCGGGCAATAAGAGCAAAAGTGTTGACGATAATAATGGCTACATTTTGGGTACTTGTTAGCGTTTTTTCCATAATTGTAACCAAAAAAATGGCAGATGTAATAGACAGCCCCGAAATGCAAAAATTGGTGGAAGTATCTAAAGAAAAAATGTCCGAAGATGATTTTGCAGAGTTTGAAAAAGTAATGCAGAAGTTTGAAAAAATCAAGGAAGAAGTTGAGTGATTTAAAAAACGGACATAAAAAAAAGGGAGGCATATTTTTTCGCCTCCCTTTTTTGTTTAGTTACAAAACAATTTACGGATTTTTTACCCACTCTTGGGTAAGCTGAATTAAAACTTTAGCAGATTGCTCCATCCAGTTTAACGAAGCCCATTCGTATTTACCATGAACGTTCTCACTGCCTGCAAAAATATCAGGCGTTGGAAGCCCCATATAACTTAGAGCAGAACCGTCTGTTCCTCCCCTAACAGCCGATATCTCCGTAGCGATACCAAGCGATTGCAAAGCAGATACAAGATTTTTCATAACTTTGGGGTGTTTATCTAAAATACCCTTCATATTCCTGTAACTTTGCGTTATAGTAAGCGAAATTTCGGCTTTGGGATATTTCATTTTCTTTTGTTCTACTATAGAACGCAAAAGATCTTCCTGATACTTGAGTTTTTCGGGGTCGTGGTTTCTTATAATGCCTACCAGAGTAGCATCTTCTATTGTGGAATTGCATTCGTCAAAGGTAACAAACCCTTCTCTTTTCTCGGTGGTTTCGGGAAGCATATTTTCAGGCCACGAATTTATGATGTCTCCTGCTATTCTGTTTGCATTTACCATCAAGTTTTTGGCATATCCCGTATGATACGCTTTGCCTTTTATCTTTATTTCTAATGAAGATGCGTTGAAATTTTCGTCAGTAATTTCACCGAGGTATCCTCCGTCTACTGTATAGGCATATTTAGCTTTAAACTTTTTAACATCAAAGTTATCTACACCTTTGCCAATTTCTTCATCAGGGGTGAAAGCAACTTTAATAGTACCGTGTTTGATTTGCGGATTTTTCACAAGATAATTCATTGCGGTTAATATAATGGCTATTCCGTTTTTATCGTCTGCGCCCAAAAGAGTATCGCCGCTGGCTGTAACTATATCGTGCCCAATACACTCTAAAAGTTTAGGACTTTCTTTAGGCGATAAAACAACGCCAAGCGCCTTGTTTATTACAATATCTCCGCCCTTGTAATTTTTATGCAACTGCGGTTTTACGTTTTTGCCGCTTACCTCCAGTGCAGTATCTACGTGAGCGACAAAACCTATCGTAGGGACTTTCTTTTTGGTATTTGCGGGAAGTTCTGCGGTAACGTACCCGTATTTATCAAGTTCAACGTTTTTTAAACCGATTTCTTTTAATTCGCCAACCAATAACCTTGCTAAATCCCATTGCCCAGGGGTAGAGGGGAAAGTTTTACTATTATCGTCACTTTGAGTATCTATCCTAAGATATCTGTCAAGTCTCTGATAGAGTTCCTGTTTGAAGTTTTCTTTGATGTTTGAAGTTTTGAAAGTTTTGGCAAAAACACTAGACGAAGACAACATCAAAGAAACAAGTAAAAGTACTGCGTATACTTTTTTTGTCATTTTTCTTTTCTCCCATTGGTGATTTTTAAATAAATTTTTAGTTTTTTAAATCCCTTTTAAACTCCCCCTTGATAAAGGGGGGGAGGGGGGATTAATAATAAGAAAGAGGAGTGGGATTATTTTATTAACAAGATAGAAGATTTTTTAAATCCCCCTTCAATTCCCCCTTTGCTAAAGGGGGAAGTAGTATTTTTCGTTTTCAACTCTCAGTTTTTTCCCATTCCTGAACAAGTTTGATAAGCGCATTTGTGTAGGTTTCCAAATGTTGAAGAGATACCCACTCATATTTACCGTGAAAGTTTTCTCCTCCAATGGATACGTTCGGTGTTGGAAGTCCCTTGAAAGCAAGCCATGCGCCATCGGTGCCGCCTCTTATGGGTTCCAATTTAGTAGGAATGTTAAGCGATTTAAGCGTGGATACAAGATGTTTCATAACTTTGGGGTGTTTATCTAAAATACCCTTCATATTCCTGTAACTTTGCGTTATAGTAAGC
>DATKZD010000155.1:0-3174 GCA_035528195.1 Elusimicrobiales bacterium | reverse complement strand
TGTAGGTAATATGGGGTATGGTGGTAACGAAGTTAAAGCCACAGGTGGTTTTGCAAACCTTAAAATCAAACCTTGGAAAAATGCTTGGTTTAACATTATGGCAGGTGTAGATGACCCCGAAGATGATAATTTAGCTATCGGCGAAATAATTAAAAATGAGAAAGGAAGCGCTAATGTCTACTACAGTTGGGTTGACGGCAAGGTAATAACGAGTTTAGAAGTAGGAGTTATGAATACCTACTATAAGACGGCTGGGCCCGAAGATAAAAGGCAGGGAATACACTATCAGTTTACGGTGTTTGTTCCTTTTGGTTAATTGTCTAAGTTAATTTAACTTTATGCAGGCGGGCGAAAAATCGCCCGCCTGTTTTGTATACAATAGTGTCCATCAATAGTGCGCCAATAGTGTCAGACACTTTCAATGGGCACCTTGATGTTTTGTATAATTTTTAAAAAAGTGCCTGGCACTATTGAAGACACTGAAAAAAATCTCTATGCAAATAAAAACTATAAAAACACGTGTGTTTAAGGAAGGGGAAAATTTATTGAGTTTTGTAAACAGCTGCGTCCCGAAAATTAAAGACAAATCCATTTTAGTTATAACTTCCAAAATTATTGCATTAGCCGAAAAACGCACAGTACCTTTTAAAAGCGAAAAAGAATTTGAAAAACTTATTAAATCGCAAAGCTCTATTGCAATAAAATCCAAACCCGTCTGGTTTACCGTAAAAGACGATATTCTTATGCCCAACGCCGGCATAGATAAATCTAATTCCAACGGTAAAATAATTTTACTTCCAAAAGATAGTTTTAAGTCTGCGCAAAAAATCAGAAATAGTTTAATTAAAAAACACAAAATAAAAAATTTGGGCATCATTATTACTGATAGTTGTTTTATGCCTTTTCGTTCAGGGATAACTGCAATAAGCATAGGATATGCCGGATTTAAAGCAGTATCCGACCATAGGGGCAAAAAAGATATTTTTGGTCGCAAACTGCATCTTGCCAAAACAAATATAGTTGATAGCATCGCTTCATTTGCCGCTATGCTTATGGGTGAAGCAAATGAATGTAAACCGCTTGCATTAATAGAAAATGCCCCCGTTAAATTTACAAACCGCATAAACAGGAAAGAGCTTTCCATAAATCCAGCCGACGACCTGTACAAACCTTTCTTTAGCAGTTTAAAATCTTAATTTTATATAGTGATGAAACTTTTTTACTCCGACCTTCGTAATAATAAGTGAAGGAGTAAAACTTGAGGAGGAAAAATGAAAAATGCAGTAGCAGTTATTTTTGCGATGATACTTGCGGGAAGCACAATTGCAAAAGATAACTTTAAAACATTTACAAAAAGTTTCAATGCAGACAAAATAGATACCGTTGAAATAGAAACAGGCAGTGCCGATGTTAACTTCAACAGCGGAATAGTCAAAAAAGATGGAAAAGGAAAAGTAGTGCAAGTCAAACTTATTCGTTTTGAAGAGGATAAATGCGACTTAACTATAGAACCGGGAAACGGTAAACTGTTTATTGAAATTAAAAGCAAGAGAAAACATTGGATTAATTTCAGTAATTCCTGCCAAGCTGATTTGGAAATAGAAGCGCCTAGAAATACTGCTTTTGAAATCAGGGGCGGTTCTTCCGATATCAGGGGCGCTCATATGTCTAAAAATGTAAGCGTCAAGGTAGGTTCGGGAGATATTGAATTAGTTGATATATCCGGCGATTTACGTCTCAAAAGCGGCTCCGGCGATATTGATTTGGTAGGCATTGCGGGCTATGCGGATGTAAGTACAGGTTCAGGCGATATTACGCTTGCTAACGTTAAAGGAAATGTTAAACTTTCCACAGGTTCGGGCGATATTGAAGGTGTAATGTACAGTAACGATGTTGTGGTAAGCATAGGCAGTGGTAATACAAAACTTTCCGGACTTTTGGGTTCGTTACGACATAATAGCGGAAGCGGTTCGCTTTTAGCGATATGGGATAAACCCGTAATAAAAGGTGAAGTTTCGTTGAAAAAAGGAAGCGGGGATACTGAGCTGTATTTTCCCAAGGGATCAAAAATAGATGTTGACATTCGCACAGGTTCGGGCAGAGTAAGAAACGAGTTTGGTTTTTCTCCGGGAAATGATTTTATTATACACGGAAAAACCGGTTCGGGAGACATATACATAGGACGCAAAAGATAATTATTTGGAGCAGTTAAATTAATCCCCCCTGTATCTCTGATGATGTAGGGGGGATTTTATTTTTGTTACAATTTCGTTATATTAGCATTCGTAGTAATTTTTAGGAGGCAATAATGAGCAGTAGCGCCGAAAAATTTGAAAAAGAAAGAGAACGACTAAATAAAATAGCTTTAAAATATGCAGATGTCAAAATAAAAAGATACTTTAGTCTTGATAGCCAAAGTTATAGAGATGAGGGGGCTTTGCCCAAAAAAATAAAAGAGCTTCTAGGGCTTGTTGCTTCAAGCGTTTTAAGGTGCGATGACTGCATTAAATATCATCTTACCGAATGTTTTAAACAAAAAGTTACCGACAAAGAACTTGAAGAAGCGTTGTCTATCGCAATGGTGGTGGGTGGAAGCATTACAATTCCTCATATAAGGCGGGCATTTGAGTTTTGGGATAATATAAAAAAACAGGAAGATTAAAAACGGAATTTACGGATGTGGCCGCTGGACATATTTGGCGCCCCCAAAAACAGCATTAAGGAGGATGTTAGATTTTGCTTCCTAAAAAAATATTGGTTTAAATTGGTTCATATTTCAAAATCTTCCAATCTTCTTGTTTGTCCATAATTGCAAATGGGGAATAGCAATCTTTAGAGGAGAAATTGTTATTTATCAGTTCCATTTGCAGTACCATTTGCAAGTGGAGAGACAAATATTTTAGATGGTTGGGACCCCACTTTTTTATAAGACGTAGCGCCTTTAAATCTAGATTTTTCCTGCTCCAGTAATCCCTGATTTACCCACGATTTCAGCAATCTAGACATTTTAACAGTATCATTAACCCCCGTAATCTTTCTTGCTTCACTATTAGTGATTTTATAGTTATCATCAAGATATTTACTGACAGTATCCCAGTATTCTATCTTTTGTATATTAAATAGCAAGAGTAGTACAGAATTGGGGTTAATATTTGGTGGGATATATAGCGGTTC
>DATKZD010000154.1:0-2277 GCA_035528195.1 Elusimicrobiales bacterium | reverse complement strand
TGGAACAAATAAACTGCAATCCTCATTAGGTAGTTTAACATCATCTACGAGATATTTAAGAAGCCATCACGTGAGTTTCAAAAAATCAATTCCGGGAATATTATTTACTTTTGCAGGCGCTTCGCTAGGCACATGGCTGGTACAAAGAATTGATTCAAGCCTGCTCGGCAAAGTAATACCGTTTTTGCTTGTTGCAATAATAGCCTATTTACTTTTAACCCCCAAAATGGGGGATTTGGATAAAAAATCAAAACTTCCCTTTTCAACTGTTTTGGGAATATTTGGACTCACAATAGGTTTTTATGACGGTTTTTTCGGCCCCGGGACCGGTAACTTTTGGGCAATAGCGTTAGTTACGGTAGCAGGATTTAATCTGGTAAAAGCAACGGGATACACTAAAGTAATGAATTGCACCAGTAATCTTGCCGCTCTTTTAATGTTTGCAATGGGCGATAATGTGCTTTACCACATTGGCATTGTGATGGGTATAGGGCAGATAATAGGAGCTAGAATAGGTTCGGGAATGGTACTTAGAAAAGGTACAAAATTCATCCGTCCGATATTTTTAACCGTTGTAATAATCCTTACCGCAAAACTGTTTTATAACAATTATTTCGGGTAGTGTTTTGTTAAATTAATTTCTTGTTTTTAAAATCCCCCCTCCCCCCCTTTGACAAGGGGGAGACCGTGTTGTTTTTTTCTTTCCCAATGAAAAAACCTTAAATTTTTTATAATTTCCCATTGAAAAATAAAAAAAGAACCCTTCGGCGGGTTCAGGGTGTTTACCCCCTTGTCAAAGGGGGGGAGGGGGGATTTGTATAACGGAGAGAATGAAATAAGAACAGAAATTAAAAAATTTATCTAATAGTATGCTAGTGAATAAATTTGAAAATAGAACCTATAAAATAAAGTCCGAATAAAATTAAAACTGCAGAGCAAATCATAAAAACTGTTTTATGTGTCTTTTCTCCCCAAAAACGGTGGGATTTAAAAACCAGTAAATTAACTCCCTGATACCATAATAAATCCACTCCAAAATGCACTGCGGTAAAAAGAACCAATCCCAAAATGCCGAAACTCAAACTTTTAAATATCAATGCGGAACCCAGCGTAGCCCACCATATAAAAAAATAAGGGTTTAGCGACCCTATCAGTCCGCCGAATATAATTCCTTTATTACTTTGGCTTTTATCTATATCGGGAATATTGAAATTATTTCTGGCTTTAAAAATATCAACTCCCATTTTTATTATCAAAATTCCGCCGATACCTGAAACTAAAATTTTTATTAGATTAAATTTAAAAAAATAACCGAAACCAAACCAAATTAAAAGTATTAGGGGCAGTTCCACAAGAATATGCCCTAATGTAACCAAAGTGCCTGCATATTTATTTTTATGGCTTTTACTTATCAAAACAGCTAAAACGGGACCTGGCATCATAGCGCCGGAGAGACTTATAACAAAAACTCCCGTCAAAAAAATAATTAAAGCCATATTTTGTAATTTTAGGTAAGAAACGGATTTAAGTTATGCAATCGGCAATAAAGTCTAATTGCATTTTATTTCGCAATACTGTTTGTACCTTGATGCCATATCCTGGCATCCGCATTCGGTAAAATAGCGGTTTGAAATTTTCTCTTTCTCTTTTGCGGATTCGTAATCGCCCATTTTTTTAAGTAAGTCCGCCCAACAACCATATACAATGCCCAGTGCATCTTTTGACTTACCTAAAGCAGATGCCCTCTTATATACTTCCAGCGCACCGATAAAATCTTTTTCTGCTCTGTATATTCTAGCTTTGCTAAACATAAGCGTCATATTTTCGGCATCTATTTCCGATGCTTTATCAAGTAAATCAAAAGCTTCTTCTTTGTACCCTCTACAGAAAGAGATGAGCGCGAAATTTGCCATTGCATCAGCATTATCGGGGTTTAACAACAATGCCTGATTACACCTTCGTGATGCGATGGGATAATTGCCCTGATAAAAGTAATAGAGACACACTTCGTTTAGTTTAGCCGATGCTTTTTTTCCACTGCCCGCTTTTGTGGTAACTTCACGTATGAATTTTTCATCACACTCCTGTTTAGGTCTGTTGCCATAGAAAGGAATTTCGTTTATAGGTCTGTCGTCATGGCGGATTTGAGCTTGCTCCAATTCCTTTGCAAAAGAAGAGTCTTTTTTAGGAGCAGAGCTTTTACATCCCATAAACAGTAAAACTGCAAGCGCAAACGGCAACATAGTAAAAATTTTTCTCATATTAGTCTCCAAATTG
>DATKZD010000153.1:0-5826 GCA_035528195.1 Elusimicrobiales bacterium | reverse complement strand
GTAAAGCATTTTTTATTTGTTATTTTACTTTTAGTTTCTTATCTCCCCCTTGTTAAATTCCCTATTGTTCTCCCCCTTGTCAAATTCCCTATTGTTCTCCCCCTTGTCAAAGGGGGGGAGGGGGGATTAAATCAAAAAAAGAATACAAGGGGATTTGATAATTCTGTCAAAGAGTATTTTAAAAATGGCTTATTAAATCTTGTCATCAAATTACTTGACATTTACAATGCCCCTGCCTGCTTCCCGCTTGGCTTGCGAAGTAATCTCACAAATTAAACCCCCCTCGGTTAATTACTCATAACTCACAACCAAGGGGGGTTCTCGCACCCTTTTGACTCTCGTGCTTGAGAGTGGTGAGGGAGTGCTTTTTGTTTTAACTTTTTTTAAAAATATTTATCGGCGTATATAATCATCTTTATTATAACATTTTTTGAGCATTATAATCATATTTTCATATGTATTATTTATAACTTATATATAAGCTGTTTTTATAGTATTTGTCTTTATATCATTGTATTTATGACAAAACAATATTCCGTAGCTGATAGATACATACTCAAAAAAATTGGCAAAAACATAAGAGTATTCCGCAAACAGATAAATTTTTCGCAAGAGGATTTGGCTTTTAAAGCCAGTATAGATAGAAGTTATGTAGGTTCTCTTGAAAGAGGAGAGAAAAATGTTTCTGTTTTAACTCTCAATAGGGTTGCCAAAGCATTAAATGTATCATTGGATACTTTTTTGAAAATTTAGCTTTTAATGCCTATCTAAATAGAAGTTGTATCGGTGAGGGATTTTACTTTTTCCACAGAATGCTCATCATAGAGTTTTTGCGGTTATCTCTTCGGTAGGAAAAATACTTTTTTGGGTTACAGCACGTACATTCGGAATGTATTTTTATATCTATAGATGCTATACCTGCAGATATAAGCTGATACCTTACTTCTTTTGCCAAATCCACGCTAAACTTATTATTTGAAATTTTAACCGCCGTTTTAGGAAAATACTCGGCTACTTTTTTCCCTACTTTAAAACAGCAGGGCTTTATATGCGGCGCCATAAAGGCATAAAGAGGTCTCTTGGACGCTTTTAGCTTGAGCATTTTTTTTGCAATTTTAAGCGGCAGTTCTTTTGCTATGCTCCGCCATCCGCAATGGGCAAGTCCCAGCGTATCGGCTTGCCTGTCCCACAAAAACAACGGCAGACAATCGCAAGTATTAATTGTTACGGCGCAGTTTTTTAAAGAGAGTATCCAACCGTCTGCCTTATGCTTTTTGGATTTATATTTATTAAAATCACGCTCATTGTAAATGGTTAAAATTTTATCGCCGTGTACCTGATTTAAACTAAGCAGGCGGTTTTTGGGAACATTGAATTTATCTGAAAATTCCCCTTTGTTTGCAACACGCTTCATATGACCCCATTTACAGGTAGTCATAGCGTGAAAAATGACAGAATTTGCAAGTCTTTCGTCTGTTATCAAATTATCCATTTAAGTTTTTAAGAAGAACTTTTTTAATGGGTTTTTTAAGTATTTTTTGGGCAAAAATTTTAAAATCCTTTGGACTGTCGCTGGAGTAAAAAACTACTTTGGGGTTTTTTGCCCTATTTAGCAGATTTTTGGTTTTTAAAACTTCTTTTACTTTTTTTGCCACTGCATCGGCAGAATTTATAAGACGCACGTTTTTACCCATCACCTTTGCAATTGTATGCTGTATTATCGGGTAATGCGTGCATGCCAAAATTACGGTATCGGTATTTTTATTTTTTAAGGGGGTGAGATATTTTTTGGCAATGTCTAGTGTTATTTTATCGTTCCATAAACCTTCTTCCGCCAGTGGCACAAACAAAGGGCAGGGCATTTGATAGACTTTTGATTTGGCATTTAGGGATTTAATTTTTCTGACATAAGCATTGCTTGACACAGTTGCCTTTGTGCCTATTACGGAAATCCTGCCGTTTTTAGTGGTATTTAACGCCTGCTCCACCCCGGGAACGATAACATCAATTATCGGAATTTTTATTTGTTTTTTTAGAGCATTAAGCGCTGTTGACGATGCACTGTTACAGGCAACTACAAGAAGTTTTATATTGCTTTTCGCAAGAAATTTTGCAATCGCAAGACTGTATTTAGTTACCGTTTCGGGAGACTTATTGCCGTAAGGAACATGGGCGGTGTCTCCAAAATAAATTAAATTTTCCAAAGGCAAAGATTTACGTATTGCTTTAAATACGGTAAGACCGCCAAGCCCTGAGTCAAAAATTCCTATAGGTTTATTTTTCATAATTACATTCTCTCGGGCACAGACACTCCTAAAATGTTTAATCCTTTTTTGATGGCAATTTGCACTCCCCTGCATATAAAAAGTCTTTGACGGGTAAGCTTGGCATTTGTTTCGTCTAGGACTTTGCACTTATCGTAGAAAGGGTGAAAAAGCCCCGCAAATTCCGTTAAGTAGTTTGCCAAATGATGGGGACTTAAATCTTTCACGCACATTTGCAAAACATTATTAAAGTGAAAAAGCTTGGAAAGTAATGCCCTTTCTTCTTTGCAAAGTTTTATGTCTTTAAAATCAGGATTAAAATCAATCTTAATCTTTTGCTCTTTTGCGTTACTTAAAATGGAACAAATCCTTGCGTGTACGTATTGCACATAATAGACCGGATTTTCCTGCGTTTTCTTTTTTGCAAGTTCGGTATCAAAAGTTAAATGAGAGTTGGGGGAGCGTAGAGCAAAGAAAAATCTGCATGCATCTACGCCTACTTCGTCAATTAAATTTTTAAGCGTTTCAAACCGCCCCGACCGCTTAGACATTTGCACAACCTTACCGCCGATGCTTAAATGTACAAACTGATGCAATATAACCTTAAAACTTTCGGGTTTAAACCCCATAGCTTTTAAACCTTCCTGCATTCTTGCCACATAACCGTGATGGTCGGCGCCCCATACGTCTATGAGAGTATCAAAACCTCTGTCGTATTTATTTTTGTGATAGGTCAAATCGCTTAAAAAATAGGTAGGATGTTTATCTTTGCGAACCAAAACTCTATCCTCGGCATCCTTATCGTTATATGTTCCAAACCAAACTGCCCCGTCTTTTTTATATGTTTTACTCTTACTATTCAAAAATTCCAGCGTTGCGTTTACGGCTCCCTCATAATGCAAAGCCGATTCTCTAAACCAATTATCAAATTTTACGTTGAAAGCGGACATATCTTTTTTATGTAAACTCAAAAGATTTTCTATTGCAAATTTACTGTAATCCTCATCGGTAAATTTGGCATTTTTAGGAATTTTTTTTGCAAGTTCTATTAAGTATTCCCCCTGATAGCCATTTTCGGGAAGTTCGCTTTGCATATGGCGCGCTTTTAGCGAAACTCCCAGAAGACGTGCCTGAGTACCAGTATCATTAACATAGTATTCCCTTAAAACTCTATGCCCCAGTTCCTCAAAAATGTTTGAAAGACTATCTCCTATGCTTGCCCCCCTTCCGCTTGCAATATGCAAAGGACCTGTTGGGTTTGCCGATACAAATTCAATTAAAATCTTTTCTTTAGAGGCAGTTTCACTTTTGTTGTATTTTTCCGTATCGGAAATAAAATTTTTATAATTATCTAAAAGCACGGTTTCGTTTAGCGTTAAATTTATAAATCCCGGCGGAGAAACGGTAACCTTAACGATACCCTCTATCTTTTGCAGGTCATCAGTAACGCTTTTTGCAATTTCTGCAGGAGATTTTTTTAACAGTTTTGCGGACTGCATCGCCCAAGAGCAAGATAGGTCGGCATCTATATGACTTGGCGAGGCGGATAAAGACGGCACGGGAAAATTATCTGCCAACTTAAATTTTTCCTTTAAGACTTGTGCAATTTTTATGTTAAGTTCGTTTAACGTCATTTGCTTTTTTTAACGGTTTTTTTAGCGGTTTTTTTAATTTTCTTTTTTGGTTTTACGGCTTTTGTTTTCCTGACTTTGGCTTTAGACGGCTTTGTCAATACGGCAGGTTTTACGAGTTTGGAGGGCTTTTGCCACTTAACTTCTCTACCCAAATGATAAACTTTATCCAAACCATAAAAATCCCTTTCTTCTTTGGTTATGATGTGTACAAAAAATCCGCCGTAATCGTATACGCGCCACGTCTTACTTTTTTTTCCGTCGGCATAAAGCTTATAAATCTGTTGCTGTTTTAACTTTTTTGCAATTTCATGATCTATCGCCTCTATTTGCGGGCTGGATTCTACTGAAGCAATAACGACAAATTCGGCCAATGAAGAGTAATTGGCTATATTTATAACCTTTATGTCTTTTGCTTTTTTATCGTATGCGATGCGAGCGGAAAGCACTGCAGACTTTTTAAAATTTATTTTATCCATAGTTTAGTTTAAAAAATCATCGGATGAAGAACTTTCGTATTTGTTTAGCATTTCTTTAAATGACTCTTTGCTCCTCGCTTTTAATTGGGCAAGTTCAATATCCACCAAACCCTGTCTTACAAGTTTGGCAAGAGATTTATCCATAGAAACCATGCCCTCTTTTGCTCCCGTTTCTATTGCGTTGTATAGCATATGGGTTTTTGATTCCCTTATCATATTTGCCACAGCGGGGGTAACAAACATCACTTCCCTTGCCGCAATTAATCCCGGACTGTTTTTTCTAGGAAGCAATGTTTGCGATATTACCGCCTTTAAAGTTGTGGCAAGCTGTATCCTTATCTGCGTTTGCTGATGAGGAGGGAAAACGTCTATTATTCTATCTATGGTGGTGGGAGCATCTTGAGTATGCAACGTTGCAAAACACAGATGTCCCGTTTCCGCCGCCGTCAGAGCAAGCCCTATAGTTTCCAAATCTCTCATTTCACCTACCAGGATAACATCGGGATCCTGTCTTAATGCTGAACGCAAAGCTTTTGTAAAACTTTTTGTTTGGTGCCCTACTTCTCTTTGGCGAAAAATGCTTTTCTTGTTTACATAGGTAAACTCAATGGGATCTTCAATCGTTATTATATTTGCGGTGTCTTTTTCGTTTTTAATTTGCAAAAGCGATGCAAGCGTAGTTGATTTACCGGAACCCGTAGGGCCCGTAACCAGCACTAGCCCGCGGGGCGCCGTAGCTAAATTTGTAATGGCGGAAGTAAGCCCTATTTCGTCGGGCGTGGGGATTTTGGAAGGTATTATTCTCATAACGGCTTCTATACCGTTTTTTTGGTTAAATACATTTATTCTAAAGCGCGCTATGGAATCAATTCCGAAAGAACAATCCATTTCCCATTCCCGCTCAAGCTCCGCTTTTTGATTTTCAAGCAGTATTGAATAAATCATTTTTTTTGATTCTTCCGCCGTTAGGGGAGGAAATTTTCCGGCAGCTTTCATCTCGCCGTGTATCCTTAGTAAAGGAGGACTTCCTATTACAAGATGCACGTCACTTGCGCCTGATTTTACTGCGATTTTCAACACTTCTAAAATATCAACCATATTATCCCTCCTGATGTATCTTACACATCAGTGTAACATTTCTTGGGTTTTCCAGCCATCTGCCTTAGGCAGTTTAATATCTTTACCCGCTATTAAAACAGCGTCGGCAAAAGACAGTTTATTTCTCTTAAAAAATATCGCTGTTGATGTGAGTCCAAGTTCTTCGGCGAGTTTTGAAAGTTCTAAAAACCTGCCGCTTGAAGCTGTTATTTCGCTCTTTTCTTTTTTTCCGTACCAGTTACCGTATCCTACAACATCTATGTTAAGTATACCCTTACCGTTTAAGAACCTTAGATAGTCGGTTATCTGCCTTGCCAGTCTTTTTTTATCGGTTGCGTTAAATACCTTAATCAA
>DATKZD010000152.1:0-6523 GCA_035528195.1 Elusimicrobiales bacterium | reverse complement strand
ATAAAAACTTTGTTTTTAGCTTTATTGTCTTTCTGTTTTAGTTTCGTTGTTTTTGCGCAAGAAGAAATTGTGGTGTATAAAACAACGCTTGTAACCGTTGACGACTGGAAACTTTCGGCAAAATTCCTCCCTCCCAAAGATGATAAACCTGTAGTGATATTTTTACATTCCCTGGGAAGTAATATGTCGGACTGGCGTCTTTTAATTAACGAAATGGCGTCTATGGGCTATGGATATATGACACTGGATTTTAGAGGGCATGGGGGAAGTGTTTACAGAATTGACGGGCGGGTTGCAGTTGTTGACGATTTTAGGCGTACGGGCATTGACAATCAGTTCAATCGTATGGTAAATGACGTTTTTTCCGCCATAAGATATCTAAACAATAAAGGAATAGTGACAAACCGAATAATACTTGCAGGGGCGGGGATAGGTGCAAACATAGCTATAAAATCGGCTGCTGTGGAGAAGGATATCAAAATGATTGCTCTTTTTTCGCCGACACTAAATGCAAGCAGAGATGTTTTAACCGTAAATCCTCTTAAAGAATACGGCAAGCGCCCTGTGTTTATGGCCACATCAGTTGAAACTCCGACAATATTTAGGGAAGCAAGTATTTTACAAGCCATAGCATATCTGCAGGTGGGTCCCGAATACGTAACTTTTGTAGTGGCCTTAAGAAAAAATAGTGCTGACCTTATAAACAATAACAGTCGTGAAAGCGAAGACATAAGGGGAAAATTTATTGAGTGGTTGAAAAATCCATATAAACCGGAAGAAACTATCGTTGAACCCGAAGTAGAGTTTGAATTATACGATTTTGAAGACAGTTTTTGGGGTGAGGAATTTGAGGATATTTCCAATGCCGTAAAAACTTACGACGGCAACGGACTTAGTCTGCCCTTTATGCCTGCAAAAACGCCTTGAACATAATCTACCATCAAATTGTCGGATATTCACAAAAATAACAAAGACGCCCTAACATATGTTAAAGCGTCTAGGTAAAATTATGTAAGCGATATTTCTTATTCTTTTTTTGTTTTTCTTTCTCTTTTTTCTTTTCCTTCTTTTTGTTCTTCTTTCTGTTCTTCTTGTACATCTTCAGATTTTATATTTGCGATTTTATCTTTTTGTTCTTGCATCGTTTGGGTTATTTTATCTGCGTGAGTTTTTATAGTATCGCCAAACTTATTTATTTTGTCTCCTAAACCCATAGGAAGGTCATCCATTTTTTCCTTTCCCTCTTCCAAAGCTTTATCAACCCATTCTCTTAAATCTTTTCTTGTCTCAGCTCCTTTTTTAGGTGCAAACACCACTCCCAGCACTGCACCCAATATTGCTCCCGTTAAAAACCCCGAGCATGTTTTGCATTCATTATCTTTTGACATAATTTTTTCCCCCTATCAGTAAATTTCTATAAAGATTATACATACTGTAAACTCCAAAAGCAACGTTATCGGACCATTATTTTTACTTATTGACATATGATAAAAAATACTGCTATAATAGCAATCAGATGTTGGGAGCGCTAATTATGATAGAGCGTGAACCCACGAATTAGCAAAGGCGAAAATAATCTGCTAATTAAGGTACAGTTAAATTATGAGAGTGTTAAAAGAAGAAACCGCAGAAGAGAGAAAAAAAGCTATTTTGCGTTGGATTATTCAAGAGTTTACAAGAATTAAAAAGCCTATAGGGTCTGAGTTGGTTTCTAAAAAAGGGAAATTTAACCTTTCAAGTGCTACTATTAGAAACATAATGAAGAAACTTGAAGAAGAAGGGTATCTTCATCAACCCCATACTTCCGGCGGAAGAGTGCCAAGCGATAAAGCATACAGATTTTACGTTAACTATTTATCCGAAGTGCAGAATTTTGCTGCATCTCAAAAAACTGCCGTGGAGCAGGAATACAATCAACAAATGGACGAAATAGACAAGCTGATGGTTCAAACTTCAAAAACTTTGGCTATGCTTTCGCATTCTGCCGGATTTGTGTTTACTTCAAGTGTTTACGACCAAACCGTTAAAAGAATAGATTTTGTATCCCTGGGACTTAGGACTTTTCTTGTGGTATTAGTTACCGATTCGGGTTCCGTGCGCCATTGGCCTGTTACTCTGGATTATGAAATAACACCGCAGAAACTTAGGGTACTTAGCGCATTTATAAATCAGGAAATATCGGGGCTTGCGCTTAGCAGCGCACGGGAAAAACTTCATAACTTCCTGCACATTCAAAACCGCGAATTAAAAGATGCAGCCAATTTAGCTATTGATTTTTTAGGCAATGTAGATAAACACAGCAGGCTAGACCAAGAGCTCCACGTTGAGGGAATGGGGCAGCTAATTAAAAAAATGAGCGAATCTGAAGCGCGGGATTTTGTAAATATGCTTAGCATAATGGAAGATAAAAAACGCTTTGCGCATATGCTGACGGAAAAACTCAAAAGTTACGAAAAAGGCACAGGCGGTGATTCGTCAAAAATCAGCGTAACCATAGGTGCGGAAAACGAAATAAAAGAACTTCATAATTTGAGTATGGTTTCGTGCACTTACAGGCTCGGCAAAAAAACTCTAGGACTTTTAGGGATACTAGGACCGCGCCATATGCAGTATTCCAAAATGATTTCGCTTGTAAAACACGTAGGCGGTTTGATGGAAGACACTTTACTTAAATGGGAAAAACTGATGCTAGACGAAGAAAGTCTTGAACTCGGTTTTGATGATGAGGATTAAGTATGAAAAAGGAAGACAAACATAAAGAACATGAAAAAAAAGACGAACAGGAAAAACCCGCAGAACAAAAGGCGGATAAGTTTTCCGACGTTTCTCCTGAAGCAAAAGAATATTTTGAGCAGTTGCTGCGAGTAAAAGCTGATTTTGAAAACTACAGGAAACGCATAGAAAAGGAAAAACCCGCTTTGATTTCGTTTGGCAAAAGTCAAACTTATACCAAATTCTTGTCGCTCTACGATGTTGTGCTTCACGCAAAGGACGAACTTAAAAAAGTTTTTCAGGATAAAAATTCGTCCTGCGACAATAGACTATCCCAAATGAGTAAAGGGATAGATATGGTGTTTGGTGAATTTGAGAAACTTTTTAAATCAGAAGGGATAGAAGTTATTGATTCCCTGGGCAAAGATTTTGACCCTATGGCGCATGAAGTGCTTACCGTAGTAGAATGCGATGAGAATTCCGACGGTAAAGTTGTCAAAGAAATTCAGAGGGGATTTATTTACGGAACAACTATTTTAAGACCGTCTAAAGTATGTGTAGGAAAAAAGAAATCTGAAAACAAATCACAGGGGGAAGATAAGAATAAAGAGGAAAAAAATCAAGAAAGTAACGAAACAAAAGAAAAATCTTAAAATTATCACGGAGGAAAAAATGTCAAAAATAATTGGAATTGATTTGGGTACTTCAAATACCGCAGCTGCCATAAGAGAGGGAGGAAAAATAACTTTAATCCCTTCGGCCGAAGGCAGCTCCATCGGCGGAAAAGCTTTTCCGTCTTATGTTGCTTTTGCCAAAGACGGCAATCTTCTCGTAGGCGAACCGGCAAGACGTCAGGCAGTTGCAAATCCGGAAAATACCATAACCGCTTTTAAGCGTCAAATGGGCACCGACCATAAATACAAAATTCAAGGAAAAGAATACACTCCTCAGCAGCTTTCCGCTTTCTTACTACAAAAAGTCAAAAAAGATGCTGAAAGTTTTTTGGGTGACAAAGTGGAAAAGGCAGTCATAACAGTACCTGCTTATTTTAACGATAATCAACGTCAGGCGACAAAAGACGCAGATAAAATTGCAGGGCTTGACGTTATAAGACTTGTCAACGAACCTACAGCCGCCGCATTCGCATTCGGAATAGATAAAGCGAGGCAGGAACAAAAAATTCTAGTTTTTGATTTCGGCGGAGGAACTTTAGACGTTACCATAATGGAAATGGGTAAAGAAGGAACGTTTGAGGTGCTGTCTACTTCCGGCGATACTCATCTTGGCGGAACGGATATGGATAACGTTCTAATTGACTATATATGCAACGAGTTTAAAAGAGAGTCGGGCATTGATATAAGGAAAGATCACACTGCACAGCAACGACTTAAAGACGCTGCCGAAAAAGCAAAAATAGAACTTTCTACAGTAATGGAAACGGATATCAACCTTCCGTTTATTTCTGCCGATTCTAACGGGCCAAAGCTTCTTCAGCTTAAAATTTCAAGGGCAAAACTGGAATCTCTTGTGGAAGACATAGTAAATAAATGCGGTCAATCTGTTGATAGAGCGGTAAACGATGCAGGACTTAAAGTTTCCGATATCCACCGCATCATTTTAGTCGGTGGGCCTACAAGAATGCCTATAGTTCACAAATTTGTAGAAGAGCATATCGGCAAAAAAATAGAACGGGGCATAGATCCTATGGAATGCGTATCCCACGGTGCGGCAATTCAAGCGGCTATATTGCAGGGTGACGTCAAAGACGTACTATTATTAGACGTAACTCCGCTTTCTTTGGGAATAGAAACTTTGGGTTCGGTGTTTACCAAACTAATTGAACGAAACACAACCATTCCTGTTAAGAAAACTCAGACTTTTTCTACAGCATCAGATAATCAACCGGCAGTAACCGTAAACGTATTGCAAGGCGAACGCCCGATGGCAAAAGATAACGTGCCGCTTGGCAGGTTTGATTTGGACGGAATACCGCCTGCTCCAAGGGGAATTCCCCAAATAGAGGTTACCTTTGATATAGATGCAAACGGTATCTTAAAAGTTTCGGCAAAGGATCTTGGAACCAGTAAGATTCAACATATTACCATCAGCGCTCCCAATAAACTTAAGGAAGAAGAGATAGAAAAATATGTAAAAGAAGCCGAAGCTCACGCCGAAGCGGATAAGAAACAGAAGGAAAGCATTGAAGTTAAAAATGAATGCGATGCGATTGTGTACCAAACGGAAAAAGCATTAAAAGAACACGGCGATAAAATATCTCAGGAAGAAAGAGGCAATGTAGAGCGGGCGATAGGTGACCTAAAGGAAGCTATTAAATCTGATGACATTGAAAAAATGAAAAAAGAAAAAGATGTCGCTCTTACCGCTTCGCAAAAACTGGGAGAAGTAATTTATAAGCAGGCTGAGGAAAAGGCGAAAGCAGAAACTTCAAAAGGCAAAGACGCAGGCGACAAAAAAGAAGAAGAAAAAAAGGAAGAAGAAGTAGTTGATGCCGAGGTAGTTAAAGAAAAAACTGCTAAAAAGAAGTAGTTTTGAGGTTGCGTCGTGCCCGCCCCCGATTTTCATTTTTCGGGGATGGGCTTTGGTAAAAAACAATTATGGCTAAAGAAGATTATTATCACATACTCGGTGTAGCGCGAAATGCTCAAAAAGCGGAAATAAAATCCGCCTATCGTAAACTTGCGCTTAAATATCATCCCGATAGAAACCCCGATGATAAAGCATCGGAGGAAAAATTCAAAGAAATAAACGAAGCTTACAGCGTTTTATCCGATACCAAAAAACGGGAAATGTATGACCAGTTCGGACATTCGGGCGTGGGGCAACAGGCAGGTGCAGGAGGCCCGGGTTTTGGAGGATTTGAAGGATTTCAGGGCTTTGGCGGTGGCGGTACGGCTGATTTTGGCGACATCTTCGGCAATATATTTGAAGAGGCTTTCGGCTTTGGCGGCGGAGGGCGCGGGAGAAGCGCAGGTTATCGCGGTGCAGACCTTAAATACCAAATAGAAATTAGTTTAGAGGAAGCATTTAACGGTATAGAAAGTTCCATAAGCTATCAAAAAAATGCATCCTGTCCTACATGTTCGGGGACGGGAGCTGCTCCGGGAACGACTTTTAAAACTTGTCCTGTGTGTCATGGTAGAGGTAAAGTTCAGTTTTCTCAAGGGTTTTTTAGTATGTCTCAAACGTGTTCCAAATGCGGAGGCAGAGGCAAAGTGGTGGAAAAACCATGCCCGTCCTGCAGGGGTACTTCTAGAGTAAGAAAAAACATAAAACTTTCAGTCCGCATTCCAAAGGGTGTTAAAGATTCTACGACTTTAAGAGTTTCGGGCGCAGGCGATGTCGGAGAAAACGGCGGTGGACCGGGGGATCTATACGTTGAGGTTTTTGTTAAATCCCACCCTGTTTTTCAAAGAGAGATTGACAATTTAATTTGTCAAACTTCAATTACATATCCAGAAGCCGTTTTAGGCACCACCATAGAAGTTCCGTTAATTGAAGGCGGAACTACTACAATAAAAATTCCTTCGGGAACACATCACGGAAGTACGTTTAGGGTAAGACAAAAGGGAATGCTCTATCTGGGGGCGAAACGTACAAGAGGGGACTTACTTATTAAAGTGGCAATAGACGTTCCAAAACGTCTTACGCCGAAACAAAAAGAATTGGTTTCCGAGCTTTCAGAAACTTTGAAAGTGTCTTCTTCGGACAACGATAACATTTTCAAAAAGTTTTTTAGGTGACGAAAGAATGTCATTTTCCCCCTTTAACAAAGGGGGAATTAAAGGGGGAT
>DATKZD010000151.1:0-2890 GCA_035528195.1 Elusimicrobiales bacterium | reverse complement strand
CGCGCTTTGAGCAATCGCTTCAGTATATTCAGGTTTACAAAGATAATCACCATTTGTGTCAATAACAGTTCGGAAGTTGGCTCCAGAGTATCTTACCAAGCCAACGAAATTTGGATGCGTCAGCGGATCGCCTCCACCGGTAAAACGCACACAATCACACCCAAGATGATTAAGATCAGTCAAAAGTCTCACCGCTTTTTCATAAGGAATTTCAACTGGGTATCTTTCACGGAGTTCTCTTGCAAAGCATGGGGGACAATCATTATTACAAGCATTTGTAAAGTCAATATCCATCCTTACAAGAGCATGGCTTATTCCTTCTTTAATTTTTTTTAGTCCAATCGCATAAGTTTCTGGATCCTGAGGATCAAAGTCAATAATTGAATTAACCTGAAATACGCGTGCTTTATCTGCTCCTGTTGGAGCATACAAGCCGTTATATCTCCCAAAAGTCTGATTTGCCATTTCTGTTGAAATAGCTGCTGGAATCTCTCTTTCACTCATAATAGTTGTATTATATAAAATTTACTGTTGTGATAGCAAGAAACATAAAGAAAAAATTCCTCTTAAACGGAACTGTTTGGCTCGAACCTATGAGAGAATTCGTAAATTGCGCCTTACAGGCGCAAAAAATCGTGGCCGCAAAAAATAATTGCCATGATTTATCAATCATGGCAAAAAAAGTCGGCTCGAACTATTTTTTATCTAATCTGCGCCTGTCGGCGACGCTGGATTTTCCCTTTAGGGCGCTGTCCGCGGGGGCTGGCGCGGCCAGCGCCCCACCGAACAAAAATTAAATTTGGTGACCGCTGAGGGATTCGAACCCCCGACCTTTTCGATGTAAGCGAAACGCTCTAACCAGCTGAGCTAAGCGGTCAAATGTAGTCTAATTTTAACAAAAAACTTTGAGAAAACCAAACAATATATGATAAAATCAGAGTAACCAAGCACGCCAGAGTGCTGGAATTGGTAGACCCGCCTGCGATGTTGCCGCGGTGGCGGAATTGGCAGACGCGTACGGTTCAGGGCCGTATCTCTAAAAGAGGTGAGAGTTCGACCCTCTCCCGCGGCACAACTACGGTCGGGCAGGCAGGCACGGTTCAGGACCGTGTGGCTTAACGGCTGTGAGAGTTCGAGTCTCTCCTCTGGCACAGATAGGGAATTAATTGTAGTTGGCATCGCGCTAAGCGCGATTAAGTCCCGCTAAGCGGGACACAATTGTAAAGTTATTTGTCAAGGAAATTGTCAAGTAAACCTTCGAAGCAACTTATTCTTTAAGGCAAAAGTGCGTCATCCTGAACTTGTTTCAGGATCTGTTTTAAAGGAGTAATCGATAAAAAGCTCACTTGAGAAAATAGTAGCTGTTCTTAGTGCTTCCTTTTTTATCCACTAATCCCTTATCAACCAAACCCTTAAGTAGGTTATGAGCCTGCTGTCTGGAAACCTTTAAAATCTCCACCAAATCCGAGGACGTAAGCTGCCCTCTTTTGGTAATAATGTCCAAAACCTCTTTTTCTTTATTGCTTGGCCTTTCTTCAACATTAAGTTTCAATCTTGACTCTTTAATCCTGGCTAGGGCACCCTGAAGAGAATATTTGACGCCGTCAGTAAAATATTCCAGCCACTCCGTTTTATTACCCGCATCAGCACTATGCAGTTTATCCGAATACAAAATACGGTCAATATCATAATAATCATCCAAAACAAAGTATTTGTTAATCCAGTAGCTGTTTTGCAAAAATACCAAGGCGGTTAAAAGCCGGCAAACCCGGCCGTTACCGTCCACAAATGGGTGGATATAAACAAAATGGTGGTGAATTATCCCTGCTTTAATGGAAATTGGTAAATTAGTTTCTTTAAGGCTCCAGTCAAAAAGTTCGCTTAAAGCTTTTTCTATTGCTTCCTGATGATGATACGGCGGTTCGTGCTTGATTTCCAAAGACATGGCGTCCTGGGATTCGCCGACATATTTGCCAACCACCACCTTTGTATTTCTTATTTTACCGGCAATTTCATTTTTTACCCCTGTCAGCAGGCTAAGATGAACTTTCTTGATAAGCTCAACGTCTATTTCAGTCTTAAGGAAGGAAGCTAAGTTTTGCAGTAGGTTATAGTAGTTTTTTACTTCCTTTTCGTCGCGGTTAACCGGCACCCGGTCGCCCAACAACAGATTAGTGACTTCAGCCAAAGACATAGGATTGCCTTCAATGCTGTTGGAAACATAAGAAGACTGGATCAGGTTGTCTCTTTGTAAATTAAGCTCTAGTTTTTTGGGAATTTTCAAACCTTCAATTTGGCCGTAAAGCCTTTCAATTTGAGTGATGTTACCAAGCAGTTTTTGCGAAAGAGTATATTGCGGTGAGAACATACAAATATTATATCGCCATTTAAAACATTTGTAAATTTATTTGTCAAGAAAATTGTATTGTTTTTTAAAAAATTTTAATAAAAATCAGCGATACTCAAAAGTATCCTATAACTTGACAAAATAGGTTTTTTGTGCTATATTTACTTCTGTTTTCCTAAGAATATACCTGCTTTATATAAGCAGGCTTATTTTTTAAATAGCACATTTAAAAAGACGCACTAAAAAGACGCGCATTTTAAAACCGCGTTAGCGGTTTTTTTTGTTCCTAAGGCCGCTATTTGTTTATAGCCACACGGACAGGATTTATAAAAGATTTGCGTCTTTGTCTTTCCTGTCCGGATGAATATATACAAATAATCATGAGAGAAAGAAGTGGATAGGTTTTCACAAGATGGTGAAAACATAGTAAAAATCGCACCTTAACCACGCTACAATTCCTGCCTGTAAAAGGGCCTACGGCCTCTTATTACAGGTACGTCATATACGTGGTCTGCGGCACAATTGCTGCAGCATTGCACCTTA
>DATKZD010000150.1:0-5090 GCA_035528195.1 Elusimicrobiales bacterium | reverse complement strand
TGCAGCCGGCGGAAAAAAAGTTTACCTGCATGCAAGACCCGCAGGCATAGTTGAGGCCGACGGAATTTTTCAGGCAATAGAATCTGTAATAAAACATAACGGCAAAGGACCCGGTTTATTTGATAATTAGTTTTTTGTTTTTCAAATCCCCCCTCCCCCCCTTTCACAAGGGGGAGAACGCAGGGGTAGATAATTAACGGAGGAGTTTATGCATAAAGAAGCGACGATAAATAATGATTTAATACAAGTTAACAAAATGCCCAAAAGTTTAATTGACGTCAGAACACATTACTGCCCCGGATGCGGACATGGCGTTGTTCATAGACTTATAGCAGAAGTGATGGACGAGTTTGATATCCAAAAGCGCACAATAGGAATTGCGCCCGTAGGCTGTGCGGTTTTTGCGTATAACTACTTTGACTGCGATATGATTCAAGGCCCGCACGGCAGAGGCCCCGCCATTGCAACGGGTATAAAACGTTCAAAACCGGAAACGATAGTTTTTTCCTATCAGGGCGACGGCGATTTGGCATCTATCGGAATGGCGGAAACCGTTCACAGCGCAGCACGCTCGGAAAACATAACCGTAATTTTCATCAACAATGCGATATACGGAATGACCGGCGGACAAATGGCACCTACAACCCTTTTGGGACAAAAATCCACAACGTCTCCAAAAGGCAGAGATGCTGCCTTACAGGGCTACCCCATAAAAATCTGTGAACTTTTAAGGGAACTGGAAGGTTCTACTTATTTGGAAAGAACAGCTTTAAATACCGCTGCCAACGTTATCAAAACCAAAGCTGCAATAAAAAAAGCTTTTAAAAACCAAATTGACGGCAAAGGATTTTCGCTTGTTGAAATATTGTCTTCCTGCCCTACCAACTGGGGATTAGATGCTGTAAAAAGCATGGATTTTGTAACGGAAAAAATGATGAAGGTTTTCCCTTTGGGCGTTTTTGCAGATAAATAATCAGGCAAAAGCAGTAGTTATCAAAAACTATTTCCGTATTTATTTCAAGGAGGATTTTAAAAATGTATCAAGGTATAAGAATTTCAGGTTTTGGCGGACAGGGAGTAATTTCTGCCGGAGTTTTGCTTGCGTATGCAGGTATGCTGGAAGATAAAAACGTAAGTTGGTTTCCCGCCTATGGTGCGGAAATGCGCGGAGGTACGGCAAATTGTTCAGTTGTCATCTCAAACAAAGAAGTGGCATCTCCAATAGTAACCCACCCCGATACGGTAATTGTAATGAACGAGCCTTCGCTTGCCAAATTTGAACCGTTGGTTAAAAAAGGCGGCAATTTAATAATCAATACTTCTTTGGTACATACCAAGCCAAAAAGAACGGACATTAACGTGGTAAACGTTCCGTGCAACGAAATAGCAGACAAACTGGGTAATACCAAAGTTGCAAATTTAGTTGCGCTTGGAGCGTTTGTAAAAGCGTCTAATGCGCTTACAATAGACTCAATAGTTAAGGCAATGCCAAAAGTATTTAAACGCGCAAATACGGAAATTTTAGAGTTAAATAAAAAAGCGCTTAAAGAAGGGTCGGAAACCGTTTCCAAAAGCTGCTGCAAAAAGTAAAAAGAGAGTCTTTTTTTTAATCCTTTATCCCATACCCGAAGCCTTCAATACTTCGACTTGGTTCGACTACGCCCTTCGATTTGGTTCGATTTGGTTCGACTACGCCCTTCGATTTCACTCAGGACTACGCTCACCACAGGTCGCTCAGTACAAGTCGGGAACCCAGTATAAAAAAAGGAATTTCCTTTTTATCTAGACCCCCGATAGAAAATTCGGGGGTGGGTATGTTTTTGTTTCGGGAGTGGTAATTTTCCTTATATAAATCACCCCAACCCCTCTTTAACAAGAGGGAGCTATAAGGAGACAAGGGGGAGTTTAATGTGCAGTCCTTTTTTTTATTTGACATTTGTTGGGCATTAATTTACAATTGAAATTGAGATGTCAATATCAATAAATAATGTAGACAGCAAAAATGTCGGCGATAAAAAAATAGACTCCATCAAGTGCGAGATGGAACGCAAGGGATATACGCTAACCAAACCCCGCTCAGAGATACTGGAGTTTATTCTTAAACAGACAGGACACTTAAATGCCGAAAAAGTTTACCAACAATTAAAGCGTAAAAAACTAGGTAGATCCACCGTTTTTAGAGCGTTCAACCTTTTTAAAGAAATGGGATTTTTGGAACAAAAACCGGTTGTTTTGGCAAAAAACTACGAACTTAAAGAAAAACCTCTCCACTTTCATATGCTTTGCAGTAAATGCGGCAGTATTTGTGAATTTACCAATTCCAATATCCATAAAATTTGTCAAAAAAAAGTTTCTAGCGAAAAATTTAAGATGAAAGAACTTTCGCTTGAAATACGAGGATTGTGCCGTAAATGCGCAACCAAAAAAACAGGTAATATGAGCGAAAAAACAGGTAATAAAAAATGAACGAAAAAAAGTTAACTTTATCCAATTTAAAACCGCATAAAAAGGCAAGCGTGGAAGCTATTGCAGGCGGGATAAATTTTCAAAGCAGACTAAATTCCATGGGACTGTACGTCGGGTGCGACATCGTTAAAAAATCGTCTTCAACATCAGGTCCCGTTATCGTAAAAGTCTGCGGAGCCACAGTTGCTTTAGGCAACGGAATGGCGCAAAAAATAACTGTTAAAGTAGATGAATAAACGAAACATAAATCCTAAAAAACGTTCTAAAATACTTTTGATGGGAAATCCCAACGTGGGTAAAAGTGTCGTCTTTTGGCGTCTGACGGGACTAGATGCGGTATCGTCTAATTTCCCCGGAACTACGGTTGAATATACCAAGGGTAAAACTGTTCTTGCAGGTAAAAAATTTACTCTCACCGATGTCCCCGGTGCTTACAGTCTTAAACCTTCAAATAAAGCGGAAGAAGTAGCCTCGCAAATTATCAAGTCAAAAGATTACGACCTAATTTTACACATTATAGATTCCGTCAATCTGGAAAGAAATTTATTTTTCGCTTTGCAAACCATAAATACGGGAAAGCCGATTATTCTGCTTCTAAATAAGTGGGATTTGGCGAAATTAAAAGGAATAGATATTGATTGCGAAAAACTTTCGCAAAAGCTTGGAGTTAAAGTTGTCCCGTTCGTTGCCGTAACGGGCGAAGGAATAAAAGAAGTAGAAAACAGCGTAAAAAACATACTTGAACGTGGATATAAAAAAGATGTTTTACTACCGCCATCGGATAATGAAAGGTGGAAGTTTATAGGAGATTTAAGCAAAAAAGTTCAAACCATTACTCATAAACACCCGACAATTCTTGAGCGTCTTGCAGAAATTTCAATTTCGCCCATAACCGGTATGTTGACCGCATTAGCAGTACTTATCGCATCCTTTTTTGTAGTCAAATTTTTGGGCGAAGGACTTACTAATTATATTTTAGAGCCTGTATACCAAACAATTTATCTTCCTTTTGTGGAATTTTTAGCTTCCTACATAAAAGTTGATTTTCTAAAAGCGATTCTTTTGGGTTCAGGTGCGGGGCAGGTATCCGAATTTGGTGTTTTAACCGAAGGCGTGCACATAGCTTTAGTTACCGTACTGCCTTATATTTTTGCATTTTACCTAATAATGAGTTTTTTGGAAGATTTGGGATACCTGCCTAGACTTGCCGTACTTTTAGACAGGTTTTTACACAAAATGGGCTTGCACGGTTATGCAAGCATACCGATGATTTTGGGGCTAGGATGTAAAGTGCCTGCAATTTTAGCCGTCCGTTCGCTTGAAAACAGACGCCAACGCATCACTGCCCTAACTATGACTCTTCTAATTGCGCCCTGTATGCCTCAAAGCGCTTTGATTTTTGCAATTTTAGCAAAACAGGGAATGCAATACGTGTTCTACGTTTTTATAACGCTTTTTATAACGTCTGTCATAGCGGGGATTGTACTAAACAGATTGCTAAAGGGAGAAAGACATGAACTTTTTGTAGAAATACCTCCCTGGCATCTTCCCAATATCAAAACTTTGCTGTTTAAACTAAAATTTAGGATTAAAAGCTACGTTTTTGAAGCAGTTCCATTGATTATTTTAGGAGTACTCTTGATAAACGTAGGGCAGTTACTGGGGTTAGCCGAGATACTGGTAAAATTTTTTCACTACCCCGTTACTTTGATACTGGGACTTCCCGACGAAAGCGTTCCCGCAATTATCTTAGGTTTTTTAAGAAAAGACGTTTCTATAGCAATGTTAACGCCTTTCGGGCTGAGTGCAGGACAGCTGGTTATAGGCAGCGTATTTCTATCAATGTATCTTCCATGTGCGGCCAGTTTTTTTATGATGATAAAAGAAGCGGGCTTGAAAGACACTCTTAAAATTGTAATATATAATCTTACGTTGGCTGTTTTGGTGTGCGCAGTTTTGAATGCTGTTTACAAACTGTTTTAAAGCGAGGATTTTGTGTATGACGAAAAAAATTATTTGTACTTTGAGTATGTTCCTTTTATCCGTCTTATGTTTTGCAGAAGAATTGCCTAAATCCGGGCAATTTGAAGTTACCCATTCCAATTTTATTAAGACACAAAATTTGTTCGGAGATGTATTGCTTAATTTCCCAACAAAATACTTTCCCTGTGAGCCCAAGGTAACGGTTTTTCTTCCCGGTAATTACACTACGTCCGAAGAAAGATACAGAGTCATTTATCTTACGGAAGATGAACGCATATTTAAAGCAAATCTTAAAGAAATTCGCTTTAAATCACGGTTGTTTAGAGCTGTAAACAGTTTGTATTCCGAAGATAAAATTGAAAAGGTCATTATCGTTGATATTTCATTTCCCTACGATAAGTGCAATATGGAGGAAGGGGAAAATAATGTTCCTGATGAACAAATTCCTGCAGAAAAATCCACCCCTATACCTCAAAAATCCCTGAAAGAACTTTTTGCCAAGTTTTTATCCTTTGAGCTTGTACCCTACATTGATGTAAACTACCGCGTTGTCAACGATGCTTCCGGACGGATTATCGTTGATAGATCTTTGGATATGGTAAGCAGACTGTCTACGACTTTTGATAAAGCTATGGTACTGG
>DATKZD010000149.1:0-3630 GCA_035528195.1 Elusimicrobiales bacterium | reverse complement strand
CAAAGAACTTTGTATTTACAATTACAAAAATTTAGAGTAATTAGATTTTGGAATAATGAAGTTTTAGAGAATTTGGACGGTTGTTTGAAAGTTTTATTAAATGAATTAAGTGCAAATTTACACCCCTCACCTGCCGACAAGTCGGCTTCCTCTCCCGCAAGGGGAGAGGTGAAAAAAAGAGTGGAAAAAAATAAATAACGCCTCTCCCCTTGCGGGAGAGGAATGAAAGGTGAGGGGTGTCATACATATGGAAGACACGCAACATATAAAAAGAGGAACAACTTGCACAGATACATAACATAAGGCAAACCCTAAACCACGTTGGGTTTAGGGCAAGGGAGCATTAAAAATGACTATTAAAGATCCGATGCCGATAGGAAAGGAAATGGGTAAGATGATTAAAGAAAGAAGACTTGAGTTAAAACTTACCAAAGCACAGGTTGCCAAAAGGGCTAAAATAAAGGTTTCGCGGCTGGAAAACATAGAAAAAGGAAAAGGCACTATTTCGCTTGCCCAAGTATGTGATTTATCTACGGCACTAAATATGTATCCGCATACATTAGTTTCGTGCTGAATAGCCATTTTTAAAATATCATTTGACAGAATTATCAAATCCCCACGCATTTTTCTTTTTTTGATTTAATCCCCCCTTAATCCCCCCTTAAAAAAGGGGGGCATTGTATGTTAGAAAAAATAACTGCGTGAGAAATAAAATATCAACAAGTGTTGTAGGGGACGGTTTTAAACCGTCCTTTTTTTTGTACCACTCCCCCTTTATGTCGTTGCGAGATTACCCCCTTGCTGTTCTTGTGAAGCAATCCATCAAAGTAAGATGATGATAACGTAAATAAAAATATTCGTACCCTGAAAGATTGCTTCGTCGCTTCGCTCCTCGCAACGACATGGTAGGATAAGGACATAAAGGGTGATATGAAAAATATGTGACAATAAAAAAACACGTTACTTCATTAACACACGCGGCTAATAATTTGATAAAATAAATGGGTTGGAGTAATATACTTCAGAGTAATATACTTCAGGGTAATTTACTTCACTTCCTAAAACACCTAAAATCAAAACGGGAGCCGATATGAAGAGCCAAAAATTTACCAATCAAAACCCTTCTAAATTCAACCAACCAAAAAAAAGAGCAAAGTACTACGACATTGCATCAATAATAAAAAAGAACAATTTTCAGATGAATAAAACCGACCGTGATTTTTACGAGTCAATGGATTTAATATATAGAACGCTTTGTTCTATTCTTTATAACTACGTTCCTCTATCAGGACATCCGGGCGGAAGCATATCTTCAGGCAGAATGGTAGAAAGTTTGCTCTTTGATAATATGGATTACGATTTTTCAAACCCCGATAAAGAAGATGCCGATATTATTTCTTATGCCGCCGGACACAAAGCAATGGGACTTTATGCAATATGGGCGATTAGAAACGAAATGATACGTATTGCAAAACCGTCTTTGCTAGCTACCGCAAAAAGACAAATGCGTCTTGAAGATTTATTGGGATTTAGAAGAAATCCTTCAAACAACACTCCGCTATTTAAGAAATTCAAATCACGCGCATTGGACGGACATCCGTCTCCCGAAACTCCTTTTGTAAAACTTAGCACAGGAGCAAGCGGTGTCGGCGTGGGTTCTTCATTCGGACTTGCGCTCGGAGCGATAGACGCCTATCCGAAAAATACTCCGAAAGTCAACGTTATAGAAGGTGAAGGCGGACTTACCGCAGGCAGAGTTCACGAAGCTATCGCCGCAGCAGCTACGGGACAGTACAATAACACGATAATGCACATAGACTGGAATCAGGCATCAATAGATTCAAGTCAAGTATGCGCAGATACAAAAGGAGCGGGGCAATACGTACAATGGAATCCCGCAGAACTGTTCCATACTCACGACTGGAACGTTATCTACGTTGCCGACGGACATAACTTTACTCAAGTTCAAGCTGCTCAAAAATTGGCGCTTTCGTTAAAAACTGCGCAACCTACAGCCATTATCTATAGAACGGTAAAGGGCTGGAATTATGGAATAGAAGGACATAAAGCACACGGTGCAGGACATAAATTTGACTCGCAGGATTTTTACGCCACCTTAAACGAATATCAAAAACGTTTCAAAACCGAGTTCCCAAGATACTGCGGACAGCAAACACCCGAAGGAATAGAAAGATGCTTTTGGGATAACCTGTTAACTATTCGCAGAACGCTAACGGACAATAAAAACATATGTAAAACTGCGGCAGATAAACTTACCCAATCTAAAAAACGGCTTTCGGCGCAAAAACGAAAACTGCGCAGCGATGCTCCGAAAATAGAAAAGCTTTATAACAAAAGCATCAAAGTGCAAAACATTCCTAAACAGTTTTTACACAAAAAAGGTGAAACGGTTACGTTGCGCGGCGAACTTGCAGGCGTATTATCTCACTTGAACAAACACACCAAAGGAGCATTCCTTGCAACAGCTGCCGATTTATTCGGTTCAACTAATATAAAAAATGTCGGCGACGGTTTCGCTGACGGGTTTTATAATTCTCAAACCAATCCTAAATCCAGATTAATCTCTATCGGAGGTATAGCCGAAGATGCTATGGGCGCAGTGATGACAGGCGTTTCTTCTTTCGGTAAACATATCGGAGTTACCGCTTCGTATGCAGCTTTTATTGCCGCTTTGGAACATGTAGCCGCGCGACTTCACGGAATAGGACAGCAGGGGCAACGCGATGCAACGGGAAAACCTTTCAACACTTTTATAATGGTTAACGGACATGCGGGACCTAAAACAGGAGAAGACGGTCCCACGCACGCAGACCCACAAGGACTGCAACTGCTTCAGGATAATTTTCCAAAGGGTATATCCATTACCTTAACTCCATGGGATCCTCAGGAAATTTGGTATTTGGTTACCGAAGCATTACTAAAAAGACCTGCGGTAATCGCCCCGTTCGTATCAAGGCCAGGAGAAATTATAATAGACCGCAAAGAACATAAACTTTGTCCGGTTAAAGAAACTGTAAACGGAGTATATCCGTTAGTAAAAGCAGACCCGAAAAAGAAACGCGATGGAACGATAGTTTTACAAGGCAATGCGGTGGCTACTGTATTTGTAAACGATGTATTGCCCAAAACGAGGGATTTAGGTTACAACCTAAACGTATATTATGTGTCTAGCTCCGAATTATTCCATATGCTTGCCGACGCAAAACAGGAAAAAATATTTCCTGCACATTTAGCCAACGAAGCAATTGGGATAACAGATTTCACTTTACCGGTATTGTACCGATGGGTAAGATCGCCGCTTGGAATAAAACACAGTCTTTACCCGTTTAAAAAAGGAAAATTTTTGGGTAGCGGAAAAGGCAATGACGTATTAAGACAAGCGGGATTAGGCGACGTAGGACAACTGAAAGCTATTAAGGAATATATTATTCAGTTAAAGAAACTAAAAACTAAAAAAACCATATCGGTTTAAAACAACAAAAGGAGATTTATTATGCCTCAATATAAACCATATCTGCCGGGCAGGACGTTTATCTTTAGACTGCGTAAAGGCGACGACATGCTTATAGCAATTCAGGATTTCTGCCACGATAACCAAATAAAATGCGG
>DATKZD010000148.1:0-10822 GCA_035528195.1 Elusimicrobiales bacterium | reverse complement strand
AAGTTTAATTTGCGATTCGTTTGTAAAAGAAGCAACTGAGTTAAACATACATCAAACGGAACGGTTTAAAGCCTTAAAACATATCGTCTACAGACTCCACAGCATAAAACCCGTTTTTGACAGAATAAAGACCGCACAACTTATAGAAACACGGGAAAAAATGCTTTCCTGTGCGTTGGGACATGAAACCGCTTTTCCGCATGCAAGAATAGAAGACATTGAAACTCCAATAATTACATTTGCCAAAAGCAAGCAGGGAATAATTTTTCCTTCGCTGGATAAAAAACCCGTAAAGTTGATTTTTCTAATACTTGTTCCAATGAATTCGCCAACCTTTCAACTTCAAATTCTTTCGCAATTATCTTTACTTGTTTCAAACGAAACTTTAAGAGCAAGGCTTCTTGAGGTAAAAACATCGGAAGATGTCAGTAAGATAATAAATGCGTTTGAAAACAGAGTCGCTCTGCCGTAAATAAAAAAACCTATACAGTAACCCCTGTTAACTATTACGGAATCTCATATAAATTTGCCAATGCGAGGTTTTACATATATAATGTCTAGGTATAAGTTAGGTATTCTATATATGAAAAAAATACTTTCCATAAATACCCTCGTTTTACTTTTAGTAACCTTCTGCCTGTCCTGCTCAAAAAAACAGGAAGCTGAAAGCGGTGCATTGGACCAAAAAGAAATCGTAAAAGCTACCGTAAAAATAGCAACTCCCTCAAAAAAACTTTCTACTGCATCTAAATATACAAAAACCGACTATTATTTTTCGCTCCCCGATATAGAAGGCGAAAAAATAAATCTTGTAGACCATAAAAACCGTCCGGTATTTATAATGTGGTTTTCAAGTGATTGCAGGTACTGCACAGCATCGGTTGATATGGCGCAACGCATAAGCAAAAAATATGCAGACAGGGGACTTTTGAGTTTAGCAATAACTTATCAGGGAGAAGAAGAAAACGCTAAACAATTTGCAAAATATACCGGATTGACCATGCTCTTAGCATTTGACGACGGAACGGTAGAAAACGCTTACGGCACTAGAGGCGTTCCAAATTTTTTCCTATTAGATAAAAAACACAATCTTGCGGGAAAATGGCTAGGATACTCTCCTTTATTAGAACAAATTATATCAGACGAGATAGAAAAAACTCTATAACTTCAGATAAGTTAGGCTGTTTTCCCACTTTAACAAAGGCAAAAACATATATTGAATTATATGTTTTTGAAAACTTCTGAAAATACAGGACGGAGGAAGCGAAGTCCCGAACCTTACGTGGTTCGGGGTGAAGCAGGGGGATTTTAAAAAATAAGAAAACATCAAAAAGTCCAATATGTTACTAGACTATACAAGATTATTTTCCTTTCAACTATTTTATACTTAAATAAACGCTATGGCGACTTGCGGTTTGTGGTTTGTGGTTTGCGATTTGCGACTTGCGGTTTGTGGTTTGCGATTTGCGGTTTGCGGTTTACGACTTGCGGTTTGCTGTTTAATTAGGATGCTAACTGCTCCTCACTGCTTTTGAAACTATCAACCAAAACTTTTAGTAAGAAAAATATCAACGTTTTGTTTTCCGAACGTATCTCGTGCTTGTGTACGGTATTTAAGGAGGTTAATACATATTCTAAAATAGCGGGTTGAGCATCTTCTTTTATATTTTTTTTCAACTGCCCGCTAAAATCAGCACTGCGTTTTAAATCTCTTAAAATAAGCGTCACTTTTGCAGTATTTTCACCAATATCACTTTTTGTAATCTGTTTAAATATAACATTGGATTTAGCCATCATCTGCCAGATGTTTACACCCATAAAAGTAAAACATCTTTGTTCGTCTTCATTTAAAAAAGATGCTCCAACGGTATTTAAATAGTTTAAAATTTCGGGTTGGTTTAATTTCAACAACTGCATCATATCCGCAAGTTTTTTAGAATCGGCGCCGCATGCTCGGTTTAAAACATCTTTTATGTCTTCGGTGCTGACAATTTTCATAAAAATTTTCCTTACCAAATTCCTTTTTGAACCATAAAACAGCTCTTTGAGATAACGTTTATACCTGCCTTCTTTGCCTTTTCAATAGCATTTTGAGATTCTGCGCCAGGTTGCATCCATATTTCCGGTATATTTAGTTTTATACATTCATCTACCACAACTTCGGTTTGGTCGGGATGGAGAACGATTAGGGCTACATCGGGTCTTTTGGGCAATTGGGTTAAATAGCGATAAATGTTTTTGTCAAACAAAGTTCCGCCTTTTATATTCACCCCGTCAACATTATAGTCGGCGCTCAACAGGTCTTTGAATATGCGGTGTCCGAATTTGCTTTCATTTGCGGAAACTCCCACAACAGCAATATATTTTTGTTTCACGTTTGACTTATGCCTCCGCCTGTCCCATACCCGAAAACTGTCCCATTTTTCTTGTAGCTTCTTTTTGGGACGATTTTATGGCGTCATTTATTACATCTTTTAGGATGCTTTCTAATTGAACGGTGCTGACGCTTTTTAAATCGCCTGTAATTTTGACATCTTTTACGACTTGAGAGCCGGAAATAGATATTGTAATTAAATCAGCAGCGCTGGTTCTCTCTATTATAGTGTCATCAAGTTCTTTTTTTATCTGCGCCATCTGGCTTTTAAGTTTCATTAAATCTTTAAGTTTATCAAACATTACAACCTCCTGCTTTATGATGCAATTAAAAATATAATACTACATTTCTACGCTTTTGGAACTACGGAGAAATAATATTTTTGCCGATATCTTTTTTGAAGGAAATAATTTTGTAATTGCGGTTTTATAAATTTCACATTGCTGTTTAAACCCAAAAGCGTGGGCGGTTTCTTTACCGGGTAAAACACGTTCGGACTTATAGTCTATTATATTGATTTCCCCGCCTTTTACGGTTACCAAATCTATAAACCCGTTAACTGTTACCTCACCTTCACGGAATTTTTCTATATAACAAAACGGAAGCTCCCTTGCAATAATTTTTGAACTTGCAATATCTTTATATTCACTGCTTAAGGAAAAATCAGAAAGGATTTTAAATGCCGTTTCGCTCACTTTTTTAATTTCATCTTTGCCTTTTAAATTTTCAGATAAAAGCACGCAGACTTTTTCAATCTCACCGAAGTTAATTTTTCCTTTAAAATCGTGTATTTCTAACATTTTATGGCAAACATTTCCCAAAAGTTTTCCGTATTGCGCCTTTTCGCCCGATGCGGGTATTTTACCTGCCGACTTTTCTTTAAGTACGGTAGCGCTGGTAAAAGTTTGCCCTCTAGACGCATCTTCAAATTCTTCCGTTCGTTTTCGCCAGTTCACGCTCCATTTTTCGGGATTTTCCACCGTAATTTTCTGCCCTGCGTGTTTACCCTTTTTAAAACTGCCGTTTTTAAAATATGTAAATTTTATCGGAAAATCCAAACCTTCAAGCTCAACGTATGTATTGTCAGCCTCAACATCAGGAAACATAATAGATTTATCAAGCAAATAGGCTGTGGTTTCCGATACAGGTTTTTGATTATTTCCAACAAGTAAAAGCTTATCTTTTGCCCTTGTTAAAGCAACGTAGAGGTTACGTATTTCTTCCGAACGGGAATGGAGTTTTTCTCTTTCCTGCAAATCCGCCATCATAACGTCTTTAAAATTGCGTACGCTAAAACCGCAGGAATTGGAATACCAGTCGCGCAAGAATTCGCTTTTAATACCAACGGACCTACTTTCGGCATTGATATCTGCAACTATCACAACAGGAAACTCCAGCCCCTTGGATTTGTGTATAGTCGTAATGTTTAGCGCATCTAAAAACTTATCTGCCAGCGGACTTTCGCCCTCTTTGTTTTTTTGCGCAAAATCTTTTGAAGGATCTAAAAAATCCTCCAGCATTTCATAAGTGATTTCGCCTAACCTGTTAACAACGGAAATAAACTTAAATATGTTAGATATCGTCTGTTCCTTATTATAGGCATTTGCAAAAAGTTCAAAGCAGTAAGTTTCTTTTACCACTGTATCAATAAATTGTTGAGTTGATACCCGTCCGAAAAGTATATTGAATCTTTGCAGTTTTAAATATAACTCTCCCGCATTTTTGAAAACGTTTGGAACTTTTTTTCTATAATCTAAAAGAGAATTTTGTTTTAATCTGTAAATTTCCGCATCGGTAAGTCCCGCCAAAGGAGAGCGCAAAACTCCGATAAGCGAAATTTTATCGTCGGGATTTATTATAACTTTCAAAAGATTTACGATATCTATTATTTCCTGCGCTGAGTAAAAATATTTATTTTCTTCCACAATGTAGGAAATATTTTTTTGGCGCAAAGCTTCAAGATAAATGTTTAAATTTGTAGTATTTCTAAATAAAACGGCAATATCTTTAAGTTTTAACTTTTCGCCGCCTCCAACAACAAGTTTTCCCAAATTTTCGCAAATCCATTCGGCTATAAAATCCGCCTGAAGCCTGCGAAAATCGTCCGCCTTTAATTTTTCGCCGCTGTCCGCCAACGCTATCTCAAAATTATCCTTTGAGAGGTTTTTTCTATCTGCATAAATATCAACATATTCACATTGCGTTTCATCTTTTTTCATTACCTGTGAAATTACGCTGTTTACTGTCTCAACCAAAGATTGCTGTCCTCTAAAATTGGTTTGAAGAAAGCATTTTAAAGCGTTTTGATTAGCCATAAGGTTAACGAATTTGTCGTACGCTCTTATGTCGGCGCCTCTAAATCTGTAAATGGATTGCTTGGGATCTCCTACGATAAAAAGTTTGCCTTGTTGGAGCTTTATGTCCTGCCAGTTTTTGCAACGGGAATTTTCCGCTTCCGCCAGAAATAAAATTATTTCCCCCTGAAGAGGGTCGGTATCTTGAAACTCGTCAATTAGCAGGTAACGGAAATGTTTTTTGAGATTATTTCTTACTGAGATGTTTTCGCTCAACAGGTTTCTTGTTTTAACCAGCAATCCGTCAAAAGACACAAAGCCCTCTTGTCTATAAGTGTTCCTGAAAGCATTTACAAAAGGCATTAAAAGTTCCAAACATAAAGAGACTATATTCTGGTTTAAAACATTGGCGGAATTTACAAATTTTACCAACGATTTTGCTGTTTCAAAATCATATTCACTCCAGTTTGCGAGTTTACTGTTCGGAAAGCTTATTTTTATTTTTTTGGCATCATCAAAATTGTTTTTTTCTATTGCGGTTATTAAATTTTCAAGCGCTTCTTGCGCCTCGTCCATAGCGGATTTTGCTTTTTGGCTTCTGCTGCCTGCATATTTTTCTTTTAACTCCGCAAGAGATGCAAGTTTTTCCTTACACAATGGAATTAAAAGTTTTAAATCCTTGTGCCTGTAATGCTCAAGTTTGCTTGAACATAACTGTTGCGCAAATATGCTTATATCTGAAAGCTCAATTCGCTTTAAGACGTATTTCCATTTATCCTTATTGATACTTCTTTCCGATAATTCGCCGTTGAGCCAGCCCGTAAATTCTTTTTTGAAAATTTTGTAGAAATTAGCGCCTTCGTCAACTTCAAAATAAGGATCTACCTGCGCCTGCAAAGCAAAAGTCTTAAGCACATACGACGCAAAACTGTGTATGGTGCCTATTTGAGATCTATCCAAAAGAGAAAGTGTTTTTTTTGCGTTTTTAATTATTGCTTCGGGATTTTGGTTAAATTCGGATTTTAAATTTTCAATAAAAAGACTTGTATGCTTATCTGTTTCCTCGTTGGTAACCAAAGCAGTAATAACATTGTTTAACCTGCCTGCAAGCCGCATTTTTATTTCGCCGGCTGCTTTTTCGGTAAAAGTTAAAGCGACTATATTTTCTACTGTAAAACTTTCGTCATCTGCTTTATGCCCCAAAATAAGATAACAGAGTCTGTCTATTAAAAGAGTGGTTTTGCCTGTGCCGGCGCCAGCCTGCACAACAATGTTCTTATCAAAGACAAACCTTGCTAAATTACGGTCTTTTGTGTCTTTTAGTTTATCTTTAACTTCCATAATTTTCTCTGCTCTTAAAGGCATCGCTAATGCTTACCCGCCTTAAAACTTTGGGATTACTCTTCCTGCATATATTTTTAAAATCGCAGTAACTGCATCTTCCAAACTGCCCCGTATCGGGACGTATAAAAAACTTACCTTGTTCAACAAGACTTAATAAAAAAAGAATCATCTTTTTTATTTTTTTTCTATTTACATTCCAATCCTGGGACGTAAATAACTGTCTTCTTTTCTGCGCCCCCTTTTCCCCGTTTTCAACGTTTAAAAATACACTTTCGCTTAATTTAAAATCCTTAAATTCTTTTAACATCCACGCATTTGCAAGTTCCATATAAACAAACGGCTGAAGCACTTCTCCCTGTAACACTTTAGAGGTAATATTCGCTCCTCCCTTCACCCCGCTTTTTTTATAATCAACTACCCGCACAAGTTTGTTTTTAGAATCAACGTCCAACCTGTCTATTCTTCCCTTCCACTCAAGAGGAAGGCCATCTATAGAATATGTGAAAGTTTTTTCAAAAAATTCGGGTTTAAAATCTGCAAGTATCATCAAATCGTCTTTGATGAAGTCGGTAAGGTTTTCTTTAATCAGTTCTTTTTTCGCTTCCCATACAACAGGGTATAATCCGAATTCTTTGTAATTGAGTTTATCAAGATAATTTTCAAATTCCTTTTTTAAAAACGGCAGGTAGTCATCATCTTTTTTATCGTAAAAATTTTGTTTTTTCATATCCGAGTAAATTTTCATTAATATCTCATGATAGAGCGCACCTATTTTGTCGGGAGCAAGACTTTGACTGTCAAGTTCGTTTATTTGGGACTTAAGTTTTAGCACTTTCGCCAAAAAATACTGCATGGGACATTTAGATAATGCTTCTAAAGCGGTAGCAGACATAACCGTCGGGACGGCGCCTTTAAGCACTCCGGTAAACCCATCATAAGCACCTGCTTTGTTAAAAGAAGAAATATCGGGTAATTTGGAGCGCAGGTATTTAAAATAGTTATTATCCAAACCCGCCTTGCCGTAATTATCATTTGAAGAATCGTAATCCAGCGAAATTTTTACAGACATTTCCCTATCAGATAAAATTTTCTCATCTGATGATACGTATTTGGAAATGTTTTGGCGGGATATGTAAGTTTGCTCGCTTTGCGAGATTTTTAAAGCTCTTAAAAACTCCATGAGATAAATAGAGGGAACTTTAACTTTTCCCCCCTCATCGGAACGCTGATAAAGGCAGACAAGTTTTTCGCCCGCAGAAAGAAGCATCAGATAAAAAACCAGTTTTTCTTCCATGTAAGCGTCTAGTTTAGGTTTTATCCAAAAACCAAAACCGTCGCGAATAATACTTCGCATACGGTCATTTAAAAAAGCATCTTCCCTTATAATGCGGGGAAACAATCCCTCGTTTAATCCCGCTAAAATAACCACTTTGTAATTGTGCCCCCTTATGCTTATGGGATCAAATATCTGCACACCGCTATTGGAGTTGGATTCCAATGTAATTTCCGTATTTTCTATTTTTGATGCAAACTCATCAAAAAATTCACCTTTTTTGGGGATGCGGATATCATCTAAATATGTCAAGTTTCCTACGACGACTGAAAGCTTTTCGTAAACTTTAAATTCATTGGAATTTAATACGCCAGTATTGATATTTTGCGAAATTATCTCCAAAGCTTTTTGCGATAAATCTTTCCAGTCCGCAATTTCCTCAAGTTTATCTACGCTATGCTTTAATTTAACCAACCACGAACGTAATCCGCTGCACAATTTAATGCTACCCGGTATTTTTGATACGACATCTGCAAAACTTTCGTCGGTAATTCTATCCCACTGATGCCAGCCTTCCTTTATTCCGGAAAGTTTTACAATCAGTACCCATTTCTCCTTGTCTTTGCGTGCAAAATACGGAGAATTTAAAATGTTGAGCACGGTATCTGCGTTAAAATTATTTTTTGAAAGCAAAATTATATTTTTGCAGAATTTTCCCAGCGCAGTATCGGATATTTTTTGAGAAGCCCTCCACACAAAAGGGATTTTGTTTTCGTTAAATAGGCTTAAAATATGATACTTGTACAATTCCAGAGTAGGCACTGCAAATGCCATCTCATCAAAATCAAGACCTTTATCTTTAAGTTTAAGTATTTCCTTGCAGGCGCACCAAACTTCATCTTTTGTACCTGAAACGTTTATTACAGATAAACTTTTTTTATCTAAATCCTCGGGCGTTTTTGCGGTTTCAAATATATTTTCAATGTTTTTACCCAAAGCAAAAGATTTATAATCGGCAGGTATTTTTTCTACTTTTTTCGCATTGCCAAGCAGGTAATTTTTGAAAAAATTATCCATAAACGCATAGGCGCTATTTTTAGAATACGGCAAAAACAAGTTAATGCGGTAAGACGCCCTTACTGCATCAAAAAATTCCAGCTGAAGTCCTGTTAAATCGTAGAAGCCGTAGTAAATTATTTCGTCAAAGGACTGTAAATAACTGCAGTCTTTTGCAAGTTGGCAAGCATTTACAAATAAATCCGTCCTGTTTGAAAAGGGAAGTTTTTTTATTGTCTCAAGATATAAGGCATGAACTTTTAAAAGCCATAAAAATTCCTGTTTATGGTTTTCATCGTCAAAGTCTATATCTTCTACGTGTTTCAAAAACGCAGAAGGTTCTATGCGCGCATCTGTCATATCGCGTATGGTTGCCTGCAAAGCGTCTATAAATCCCTTATTTGTGTAATTTTTATAAAACGGCGGAGGATATTTTTCCAAAATAGTTTTGAGCAAAAATCGGTAAAATTGACTGTCGCTAAGCTGGGGTTTAACTTCCTTTAAACTATGCGCTTGACTGACAACTATTTTTTCGGCAAGAGTTAAAAAAGTATTGAAATTAATACCCGTAAAATGTTGCAGTTTACGGGCTATCAACCGTTCCAAACGTCTTGCAAGCCTGCCTGAAGGAACAACGATAAGTACCGATTTTTGCACATCCGTTTTTTTGATGCTTTCCACATAAGCGCAAAAAGCTTGTTCAATATCCTTAAAATGCCCGTAAGTCAAATTCATAGATAAATTTTCCCGTGTTTTCACAGAGATTATTTAATAGTATTATATAATAAACTTAAACACTTAGAATTTGCAGGAGAGATAGTTTTAAAAAATTCGGTCGCAGTAGGACTAATTAGAGGAAAATATGAAACTTAATATGCGTCTACTCAAACCAGCACTGATAGTTGCAGCCGTAATAGTAATTATCTTTTTAACGGTGCCCAAATTCATTGATACAGTGGAACGGTCAAAAGCGGGAGAAGCTTTCAATTATTTAACAACTATCCGTTCTGCATATGAAAAATACCACAGTAGAAGCGGGACATATATGCAAAATCTTCGGGATTTGGAAATCAGTATTCCAAATCCCAAATACTTCGACATAAAAAGCAGCGTCACTTCCGAAAATAACTGGAGCGTAACGCTTCAGAGAAAATCAGGACGCGGCAAATATACCGTTACTTTTAACAAATACGGTTTTGACAGTCAAAACAGCACCATCGCTAAAAAAATAAATCCGATAGTACGGGTAAACTAAAAAAACTGCGTTTTGCGCTAACTATGAACATCAAAGCAATAAAATCCAAAATCATTTCCGAAGCGGTACTAATATTTGCTTTGGCATTTTCCATATACCTTATAGTAAGTCTCATTTTTAAATCGGACACCATTGTTTCCGTAGACGGGTACTATCATATTGCAGTTTCCAAATTCATTAAACAATACGGTTTCTTAAAGGCATTTCAATGGACGCAGATGTCAATGTGGAAACTGATGTATAGCGATAAAGATTTACTTTTGCACCTAATAGTACTTCCGTTAACCTACATGACAGACAAAATATCACTTATAGACAAATGGGGAGTAATAATACTAAACGTCATATACTTTACTTCTTTTGCCTATGTACTGCGCAAATATGTTCCCCCTTTTGCAGCGGCTATAATGATTGTTTTGTGTTTTCTCTCCCCCACCTACACTAATTACCTGTTGCTTTTAAGACCTGCAATACTAGCGTTAACTCTTACGATATTGGGACTTCATTTTTTAAATACAAAGAATAAATATGGACTTCTCGTAGTTACTTTCATTTTTACTTTGGCGCACGTATCGGCGTTTACGATAGTGTTTTTTGCAATTGCGTGCGAGTATTTAAGATATCAGATAAAAGGTGAATTTTGCAAAGACAACATAATATATCCTGTTTTAGGTTTTTTAGCAGGGATAATCGTACACCCTAATTTTCCTTCTAACTTGCTAACCATATACATAAACGGTTTTTTAACTACCTTTTATGCATTTGAAGACCAGGGGCTTGCCTTTGGTTCGGAGATGTTTTCCACTTCAGCAAAAGCAATGTTTATGAAAAACATCGTTGTATTTATATATTTGGGATTTATGTTTTGGAAAATGTGGATAGAAAAACTCAAAATTTCGTTTCAAAGCATTTTTCTTGTAGCATCGGCGCAAGTTTATCTTGTACTTGGACTTTTAAGCAACAGGTTTTGGTTTATGGTAATTCCCCTTATGACTCTTGCGATGGCGTCATTTTTGAAAGACACTGCTTATAACGAAGAGAACAAAGCTTTTCATAAAACAATAAGAAGTTATCTGCTTTATACAATTATAGTTTTATATATCGCATTTTCTCTTCCCATAAGTTTAGACACCGTAGAGCAAAATATAAGAAATATGGAATCTAGAAATAAATCAACCGAACAAATTGCAACATGGATGAAAGATAACATTCCTGCGGGCGAAACT
>DATKZD010000147.1:0-6231 GCA_035528195.1 Elusimicrobiales bacterium | reverse complement strand
GAGTGGGCGTCGGATGTATGCCCCTCACCTTGGGTGGTAGAAATTTGTTTTATTGGAATCGTTACAATCTTGTCTGAGTGTTGTCATAAAGGTACTCTATTATCCGATATCATTCTAATTGTTTTTTTATACTAACTATAGTCAAAATAGATTAGTTGAAATAATACAAAAATAGTATAGTATACGATTTTTAATATGTCAATAGTTTTTTTTTACTAAATTTACTTTTTATGCAATTATTTAAAATTAGTGCAAACAAAGCTTTAAAATTTGTTATAATAAACACGAAACAAGTTTGAAATTTAAACGGGGGGGCTCGTTTATTAGCAGCGTAGAAAGATCGTAACTTGAGTTTTCCCAGACAGGTTTTTTCTGTGCGGGGATTTGGCTCTTTTTTGTGTTGTTAAACATTAGGAGTTTTGATGGTGAACATAAATTAAAACCCAGGTGGGGGATATATGTATCTTTTGTCTAAACCAGAAAGTAAATTTTGGACTGATTTAAGTAAACTGGCTTTGGAAGATGTTGCTTTTGCCACTGTTCTTTCAAACAAGGTAAATTTAAATCTTTTACCCGCTCTTTATTTTTTTCTTGGGACATTGCTTGCATCAGAAGGCAAGATACATCAAGCCAAAAAAATGTTAAGTAAGGGTAGAAAAGAGAATTTGCCGTGTAATACCGTTTCTTTAGATTTTATGGAGAGGTACGGCAATTTGAAGATTTTAAAACCCAAATATGATGCCTTAAAACTTTTTAATTTAAAAAGTAGTATTCCGGAAGTAAAAATTGCGGAAGAAAAATTTGTTAGTTATGCATACAGATGTCTACCTTCTTTTAGCAAACCTTTAAAGGTTTTAAATATAGGATGTGGTGACGGCAGATTGTTGATAGAATTTCTTAAACATCTTTTACGAGTAAGAAAGGTACACAAGGTCCAGGAACTACTGCTTGTAGATCCCTCATCTCAAATGCTCAAAGTTGCCAGTGAAAATATATCAAAAGTGTTTGAGGATGTGGAAATAAAGACGATAAATAAAAAGCTGCAGGATATAAATACTGAAATCACTTCCGTCTACGACATAGCATTTTGCCCGTCGTCATTACATCATTTACCTTATGACGAAAAGATAAAGCAGCTAAAAAAACTGCAAAACAATGTCAATAATTTCCTTTTGTTTGAGGATATGGCAAACTTTGATATTTCAAATTCCCGTTCTCCAGAACTCGCCCTGGCGGTTTATTTACTCTACGGTCAAAAAATAAAATGCTTTTTTGCCCAGAAACCCGATGAAGAATTAAGACGTGGATATATAGATCACACCATAATACCTGAGATAATAACTCTTTTGACAAAAACGCAAGATCACAAGATAAAACACCACTTACTGCGTCACCAATGGCATGAAGTTTTTAATAAGTCACTAGATCAAAGTTTCAGTTGCTTATGTGATAGCGTATGCTATGCGGATAAATTTATAGAATCCGGATTTATCTCTTATGGAAGATAGTTTTACAATGCAGTATTTTTAGATAGTAAATATAAAATTAAAGAGCACTCCCTGTGTAGTCAAGATGTCGACAAACACACGCATACTATTGCGTGTGTTTGTTTTTACTCATCCATTTTTTTCCAATCATAAGTCCTATGGGAGTTGCGCAGGCAATGAGTGCATAAATTAACCAAAGTGATGATGAATCCTGTTTACCTATTGATGGAATAAATTTATCCAGCATAAGCCCCGAATATAATCCCGTTGTAGCTTTTGCCAAAACAAGGGGTATTCCTGCAAATCCTATATACGTACCTATCTTACCGGCAGGTGCCATGTCTGCAATATATTCAAAAAACCTCGGCGCCCACACCGCCTCGCCTAAAGAAAATATTACCATGTAGGTCAAAAGTAAAGTTAAATTAGGGTTGGGAACAAGGATAAAAGTAGTTAGAGCAGAAATTGCTGTTCCGACAATAATTACGTTTATAGCTCCAACCCTTCTAGTTATAGTTGCAATAATGGGAACAAAGATAACTATAATCAATGGATTTAATCCAGTTATCCATTCAAATTTTGCGCTTACAGTTTCGGAAAAAGATCTAAATATATAATCCGGCATTGTTAAAAACCGATGCGCAAAAAGTGTTCTTACGGGAATTACCATAAAAACAAAAAACATAAATCTGCCGTCTAACAAAGGCAGTTTTTTTATCTTTTGCATTAGAGAGAGTTTTGAGCGTTTTTTGTTATCTTCTTTAGGTGTAGTAACTATGCTGAGCTTTTCAACTTGTTTGGTAAATAAAGTCATATGGGCTAAAAGTACTACTGCGCTTATCATCACCATTGTCCAAAACACTCCACCTATTCCCCAGCCAAGACCTATAATTTTGATAAAACCTAAATTTAAAAATGTTGTATCCGTTCTTATAAAGGGTGAGATAAAACGTTCCATAACGACTCCCATATTCATTATGGAATACAAAACCCCGTAACCCATTGCTGCAATTTGCGGATTTGTGTATTCTTTAATACCCGTAAAAAGTGCGGGTGTAACGAAGCCTGACCCGCAGGCATAAATTACAATTCCTGTCCATGCCGAGATGTTGATAATAACACTATTTCCCAGCATGGGAGCAACCGTCAATAAAATTCTTCCGACTAAAGCCAAGATAAGAGATAACGTTAAAGTGCGTCTAACTCCAATTTTATCGGTTACAAATCCCCCGAAAAACATAAATATAGTTACAAGTCCTGTAAAAGACGAAAAGCTTATTCCCGCCATAACGTCATTCATTCCTACTTCAGTAGCTAAAAATCTAGTCAGTAAAATCAATATGCCAAAATAAGCGATGCCGTTGCTAAAATTAACCATATTAATAAGCCAAAACCCTTTTGGCGCACTAAATAAAATTTTCAAACTTTCCCATAGCGATAAATTTTTTCCAAGTTCTTTCTTTTTCATAATTGCTATCTTTATTTTAAATTTTTCCTATATATTTTAAAAAATATTTTTACAGCTTTTTATTCCCCATAGAGACTAGCATATTGTTAGTTTTTTGGCGTTAACTTACTACTTATATTAAAGGGATTGAAACGTAAAACTAAATCAATACTGTGGATTTAAATAAAACACGAAGTCGGGTTTAGTATTCGACTTCGTGTTTTATTTAACTAAAATTCACAAAGAATACCACATAAAAAGTTACAAAAAATATAAGCTAGTCTCCCTTTCTGTTTTCCATTTCCTTTGATAGAAGTTGTCCTAAAGTTAAAGGTTTTGGTTTTTTGAGATATTTGGCAACGACACGCCTGTTTTGCATCACTTCAAATCTCTTAACTGAAAGCTTCAAACTGTAGTCTTTTGTATTAATTCCCGTAACGACGCCCGATATATTTTCTCCCTCTTTGTGTTCCAATTCCTGTCCGAAATCACTTGAAGGAATAAATCCGTTTGTTCTAGAGGAGACAGCTATCAACATTCCCTTATCAGTAATTTTGGTTATTTTACCTTTAACAACGCTCTTAATTGGATATTTACGTATTAAAATATCTGCGGGGTTTGGATATAGCTGTTTTAAACCAAATTCAAGTCTACATTGTTCTTTATCCAAAATCAGCAATTTAGCGCTTAAACGCTGCCCCCTTCCAAAATGAAAAATAACTTTCTCGGGCTCAAGCCACGAAACATTTTCAAGTTTAACAACAGCCTCTATGCCCTGATAGCGTAAAAACAGTTTATCTTTTACTACTTTTGATACTACAACCCGTAAAATATCTCCGGCTTTAATATCCTTTAAGACTTTTCCCCTTCGCTCTTTTTCGTTTTCCTCAAGTACTGATTTTCTTGAAAAAATCATTCTTTGTTTACCTGTTGAAATTTCCACTATTTGTCCGTTTGTTTTTGCTCCCTCCGGCAGACAGTGATTTTGGCTGGGGTGCAATTCCGAAAGAGATAGGGGCATAAATCCTCTTATCCCAAAAACCTCCACGAGATATCCTCCCCTAACAATTTTGCGGATAATCCCCTTAACGCGTATTTTGCTTTCCCTAGCGTTTCTACACAAGTCCAATCCCCTTTTTTCCAAAGCTTTTTTATAAGATAGTATAGCGTGGAATTTTTCACTGCCTTTTCTTATTAGAATAGCGGGGATTTTTTGACCTGCCTCAGGAATATTTTTCCTGTCTTCAAATTCTGTTTTAGGTATTAGCCCTTCCTTTTTCTCGCCTATGTCAACTAATATACCATCATCGGTTGTCTGTATTACTTTGACTCTAACTATTTCTCTATCATAAAGTTTATTTGATAAGTTGTCCTGTTCAGCCAAAAGCTTGTCCATAGTGATTTCTTCTGTTTCGGGTTGCTGTTCACTGTCTTTTGGCATGTTATCTCCAGCATACTCCTGCGTTTGTGTTTGGTTTTCGTCTAGTGTTTTTACTTGTTTTGGAGCTGACATACAATACCTCTTTTTGCGCAAGACTACCAATTAGATTATGTAACTTGCGTGTCTTTTTCTTGAATAGAAAATATTTCTGACATTATTTTTTTTGAAAATTCCTGATACATTTGCCTAGATTCTTCTTTATGACTGCTTTTAACATTGTCACATTCTACCATATTACCTATTTTAAGTAACAGATTTTTTGTGAAAGGGAATTTTCCGGTTCTAAATATTCTTGCACAAAGTACCGGGGCATTTGTTTTGCATGCCACAAAACCTATTCCCAGTTTGGGGTCAAGGGGGGTGCCGCTTTTTGAGCGGGTACCTTCCGGAAAAATAACAACACAATGCTCCCTATTGATGTTACCGATTATGTTTCTAAGCGCTCTTAAATCTCCGCCGGGTTTTTTCCTGTCTATTGCAATATAGTTTTGCTTGCGAAAAATATAGGCAACAATGGGAACTTTCATAAGTTCTTTTTTTACTACAAAGCGCGCATGCCTTATTTTATTTATGGCAATTTCTATTATCGGAGGGTCAATATTTGAAAGATGGTTACATACAAAAATAAGTTTACCCTTTGCAGGTACTTTTTCAATGCCTTCAATTTTTAAATTGTATGCATTTTTTAAAATGAAAGTAGTTAGATTTCTTACCAGTTTAATGAACATTTTTTTTATGCGCCAAATCTAATATTTTATTTACTACTTCAGATACCGTAAGATGCGATGTATCTATACAGACACTGTCTTCTGATTTTTTAAGCGGGGATATTTCTCTAGTAGAGTCAAGTTTATCGCGCTCTATTATGGAGGATAGTATTTCTTCGTAATCGGCCCTAAAACCTTTTCTTATAAGCTGGGTATATCGGCGCTTAGCCCGCAGGGTTTTAGAGGCATCTAGAAAAATTTTAAGCTTTGCGTCCGGAAAAACAACCGTTGCGATATCACGCCCCTCCATTACGATGGAATATTTTGAACCTAAATATCTCAGTTTTTCCATAATGACGCTGCGGACTTTAGGGTACTTGGATATTAGGCTTGAAATTCTGCTTACTTTTTCGGAACGAACTTGATTGTAAACTAAAACATCATCAATAAAAAGTTTTAAAACAGTGCCTTTGTTGGTTTTGAAATCCCATTTGATTTTTCGGGCAAGTTCGGACAAATTTTGTTCGTCATCGGTGTTAGTTTTTGTTTTTAAAGTTTTCCATGCCAACGCCCGATAAAGCAGTCCGCTGTTTATGAATTTGTATTGAAGATGTTGGGCTACAAGTCTTGCGACTGTAGATTTTCCTACACCCGCAGGCCCGTCAATGGCGATTACAATCGTCTTTTTATAGTTGGATTCTAAGAGCATTATGATTTGCTCATCTTTATGTCTTGTTCTACGCCGCGTATTGCAAGCATAACATCATCAGGATTGGATGCTGATTGCAAAACTTCTTCAAGACTGACTAATTTTTGTTGGTAAAGTCTTATTAAAGACTGATTAAACGTCTGCATTCCGTAGTAGGAACCTTGTTCTATTGCCTTAGTAATTTCGCCAAGATTATTTTCTGCTATAAGTTTTTTTACGTTAGGCGTTGTTATTAAAATTTCTACGGCAGGCAGTCTTCCACCTTTATCGGAATTTAAAAGTCTTTGGGAAATTACGGCTTTTAATGTTTCCGAAAGCTGAATACGAACCTGGTTTTGTTGATGGGGGGGGAATATATCAATTATTCTTGAAATCGTTTGTACTGCATTTACCGTATGTATGGTTGCAAAAACCAAATGTCCGGTTTCTGCGGCTGTTAT
>DATKZD010000146.1:0-6354 GCA_035528195.1 Elusimicrobiales bacterium | reverse complement strand
CATTGATGCATCAACATAAAGTACCGCTATACTCGTACATCTTCAGCATGGTTAAGGACGAGGGAACAGCATCGGACATTTTTCAGGAAGTTTTTATAAAGGTATTTAAAAATATGGCTTCATACAAGGAGCAAGGTAAATTCAAATCGTGGATGTTTAAGATAGCTTCCAATTTAGTTATGGATTACTTTAGAAAAAATAAACCGATGCAGTTAGACGAATATATCAATTTAGAGGATAAAACCGATAAAAACCCCGTAGATGTTTTAGCCAAAGAGGAAGATGTGCAAATTATTAAAAATGCAATGGATAAACTTTCGCCACAGGACAGAGAAGTAATTTACCTTAGGCAGTATAGCGCTATGAGTTTTAAGGAAATTTCATCTGCACTCAAACTTCCTTTGGGTACGGTTTTAGCCAGAGCAAGCCGAACTCTAAAAAAACTTCGGGTAATTTTGGGAGAACAAAATGCATAGTAAAAAATATGAAGATTATCTTTTACTTTATCACTACGGTGAGCTTGAAGGGCAATTAAAGGTTGAGTTTGAAACGCATTTAAAGGATTGCCCCGAATGCAGAGCCAATATAGCGCTTTTGAAACAAACGGGGAAGGTTTTGGACGCTTCGGTGTGCAATCCTCCCGAAAAACTATTGGATAAAGTTTTGGATTTAACAAAACAAAAACCGAAATTTAGTGTGTTTACGTATGTAAAAAATATGGTTTTTAACGGATTTTATAAACCCGCCATCGCTTTTACGGCAGCAGTATTACTTGTGGTTGCATTTAATGTTTATAAAAAACCCAATATGCCGAAAGATTTATGGTTTGGCGATTTGGACAATAAAATTGCATTGCTTAATACCGACATAGACGATATGAAAGGTTATTTTGCTTCCAGCGACTATTTGATGACGGCAAAGATGAGCGAACTTGAAGAAATGTTTGACTCAATGAAAAGCTATATATAAAAGGAGGGAATTATGAAAAAGAAAACGGTTATATTGGCACTATTTGCTTTTTGTGTCAGCGGGTTGGCTGCCCAAATGGACAAAGGCGGTATGCGTGATAATATGGGTATGGGGCATATGCGCTACGATATGAACTTTATGGAAATGTCCGAAAAATGTGCACAGGGGCATAAAGAAAGCTGTGAAGGGGTAAAAAAGCACGTGCATTCAATGAAAAAAATGCAAAAACAAATGCATAAAGAAATGGGCGCTATGCCAAAAATGCAAAAAATGAGAAAACCTCTAAAGCCCGCAAAACCCAAAAGAGGTTTTGCAGTAAGTATGTTGGGGTTTAGCAGAGAAGAGTTTGTTAAATCTATAGAGGAAATTAATCCCGCTTTTGCAAAAAAGCTTAAAAAAATGCAAAAAGAAAATCCCCGAAAATTTAGAAAAGTCCTAATGGTTCAATCCATTAACAGGTTTGGAATAGAAAAAGAAGGGATAGAAAAAATGAAAAAGAACGTTATTGATTTAATTGAGCTAAATATCAAAGAATACGATATAGTAGAAGCTTATAAAAAATCAGATAACGACGGCGAAAAGGCAAAGTTTAAGCAAGAGTTGATGAAAATTTTATCTCAAAAATTTGACATCAGAGATAGGGATATAGAATCCAAACTTAAATTTATGAGCGGCGAAGTGGACGAATTTAAGCAGGCACTGAATAAAAGAAAGGAAAACAAAGACCGCATCGTTGAAAACAGGGCGGATATTATTTTGGGTGAGTCGTTAAGCGTTATGTGGTAGGTATTAGGGCGTATCTTCAATCCTCAATTGTCGATATGTCCTAAAACATAGACTTACTTCTTAAGTTAAAACAGGGAGGCGTAAAATACGCCTCCCTGTTGTTTTAAATAAAAAATACTTTTTACTTTACTCCATTATATTTTTTAAGAAGTTTTTTTGCTTTATCCATATTATCTACAGTAAAAAGCAATCTTGACTGGTACCCTCCAAAGGCCGTTCCGTAGACGGTTTTAATGTTAACTTTGTTTTTTGCCAAATAACTGGTTAGACGGTGCAACTGGCCTTTTTTATCAGGCAATACAATTGAAAGCATAGGCATTTCTACGCTTGTAAAACCCTGTTTGGTAAGGATATGGGATATTTTAGGTCTGTGTTCTACCGCTATTCTAACTACGCCCAAATCATGTCCAACATCGGAAGCTATGCCTATTACATTGATGTCGTTATTCATTAGTATTTTTATAAATTTGCTCAAAGCACCTGCTTTTTGCGGTATAAACACGCTAAACTGAGTTACAATTTCCATATCCATAGTAACCTCAAAGGTTTTTAAAATGTCTACACTTAAATTTTACATTATTAAAAGCTTTTAAACTTAAATTTTGTAGAATTCTATTGATACTTTACCTTGAGGAGGATATTAAAAAATGCCGGTAAATAGAGATGATATAGTCAATTTTATAAACAAATACTTAAACGCAGGCAAAATAAAAGATGCGTCAAAAAACGGGCTTCAGGTTGAGGGTAGAGAAAAAATTAAAAAAATAGTTTTTGGTGTTTCTGCAGGTGCAAAATTATTTGAAAAAGCCGCACGGCAAAATGCTGATATGGTAATAGTCCATCACGGTATCGTTTGGGACGCTCCTTTTACAATAGTAGGGCACGTAAAAAACAGGATAAAAATTCTTTTAGATAACGATATAAACCTTTTGGCATACCACATCCCGCTGGATATGCACAGCCAATGCGGAAATAACATCACCCTGCTAAAAGATTTTCCCGTCAAAAATATAGAACCTTTCGGTGTTTATGAGAGCGAAACCATAGGATATAAAGCTAAATTAAAACAAACGCTGACGCTAAAAAAAATATGCAGTATTTTAGAAAACCGTCTAAAAGCAGATTGTAGATTTGCAGATTTCGGTCCGGCAAAGATAAAAACTATTGCTGTTGTAACCGGCGGAGCTTCCTCTATGATATACCAGGCAATAGAGCAAAAAGTAGACTTGTTGATTACGGGAGAGAGCGGCGAATACGTGTGGGAATTGTGCCGTGAAAATAAATTAAGTTTTATTTCTTTGGGGCATTATAACAGCGAAAAAATCGGCATAACGAAACTTGCAGGGGTAATAAAAAACAAATTCAAAGTCAAAACTTGTTTTATAGATATTCCAAATCCTTTTTAATCAATCATGCGGGAAGTCCACCCTACCTATGTCTTTGCAAGGAACGAAGCACTAAACCCTGTGTCGTTGCGAGAAACGAAGTGACCCCCTACTACTACATTAAAGGGCAGGCTATGGCAATCCATCAGGGTAAAATCCCCCTAACCTCCCATCCTTAAGGGGAGTGTTCACTTTACAGTGGTATACTACATTCTTACCCTTTAATACGCAATTAAAATTATATGTCATGCCTGAAATTCTTTGTCAGGCATCCAGTATTTAGACGTAAACTTGCACAACTAGACTGGATTCCTGCCAAAAGATTGCAGGAACGACAATCTTATTTTTAATACATTTGGCATTTGCAACAAAAATATCGCTGCAAATCAAACACTCCCCTTTCACAAGGGGAGTGAGATTGCTTCGCTACCCATCCTTCGCTAAAGCTTAGAAATGGTTCGCTCGTAACGACATGTGAGGTGATAGACTGCAGAGCCTGTCTTCTAATGCAGTAAAGGTTGAGAGATTTATAAATCGGTGTATTCTTTTGCAATGTGTTCGGTATTGGGATTGGCTTTTAGCGCATTTAGCAGATTGTAATTTGCGGTTAAAAGTCCCAATCTAGGATTAGCTTCGGTTATTTCACGGCGCAATTGCGGTGAGTTTATAAGTTTTTTGATGGCGGGAGATTTAAGAATTTTATCAATAAATTTACTTTCCGCTATTGCCAAAAGTATTTCCTGGTTATTTATTATTTTAGAAACCATTAGGTTATCAAAAAACTCTCCCGTTTTGGGGTCGTTTATAAGAAAATCCTTTAGTTTTTCTACGTCTGCAAGAAGCGGTTTTACGGTTTCCCTTTTTAGAAATTCTTCTATTACTATTTCGTTATTAAACAATGCTTTTATTGCGGAAGGATTTTTAAATGCGTATTCTACCGATTCCAATAACTTACCGGGAGTTGAACCTATTATTCTAAATTTCTTTTCCAGCTCCCTTTTTTGTCTTCTTTCCAGCATTTTTTCACGGGGAGTTTTTTTAAGCGATTTTTTTATTTTTTCTTCTACTTCTTTTGACTTTTTCTTATCCAACGCAGAGATACGTTTTATTTCTATAGGGGCTATGAACGCACTTTCCTGAGAGGGGGTAAGTTGAATTTTGGGGGCATTTATCTTTTTAATCCAATACATCAAAGCAACCGTTATCGCCATAAAAAGAGGCAGTAGATAAAGTAGAAAAATCCAAGGGGGAGCTTTCGGCTTTTCCTGCTCGGTTTCCTGATAATTTTCCGTTTCCCGATGATTTTCTATTTCTTCGTTTTCTTTTTTTTCCTGATGTTCATCTGCCATATCAACTATAATTTATCAAAATTTGAGTTAAAGTTATAGTTTAATGAACTTATTCGTGCCTGGACGTAGAGAAATTGTGCAAATGTGGTAAAGGGGCATCAAAGATATTTTACGACAGGTGTTTTGCAGTTAAGTGCGTCCTTTTGCTAGACTTATACCTACTGCTATTGCAGTAGAAATGTTTTTAAAGGGGATATCCGCATTTGCAGGTAGCTGATATGTTTAAAAAGATAACTTTATTTCTATTTTTAACTGTAACTTGTATGTCTTCGGTTTTTTCAAAACCCGTTGAAGTTAAGTACTTCTATACTCCCTCGTGTCATTTTTGCCTAATGTTTAAAATGGAAGTTTTACCTGTTCTCAAGGATAAATATAAAGGAAAAGTTACGTGGCGTGAACTTGACGTTACAAAAGACGAAAAAGCGTTTAGCGAAATTTACACCTTTAACCGTACCCACGGTACCGATATGGCGTATCCAAGTGTATTGATAGGCGATACTCTTCTTACGGGAGTAGACGGCATAAGATACGGTTTTAACTCTGCATACAAAGAGGCGTTGAAAACACAAAAACTTTCTCCGTCAGATATTGGCGAAAGCAACATAAAGGAAATTTACGAAAAAATGTCTCTCCTTGCTATTTTATTAAGCGGGCTCATAGATGGTGTAAATCCCTGCGCTTTTGCGGTTATAATTTTTTTCATTTCATTTTTATCCGTTTACGGATACAATAAACGCGAGGTAATATATGTAGGCAGTGTTTATTGCATAGCAGTGTTTTTGGCGTATTTACTTTTAGGGCTGGGGCTTTTTAAGGCATTGTATGCAATTAGCGGTTTTTATACGGTTATTAAGGTTTTTTACTGGCTGGTTGCGGGACTTTGTTTTGCTTTTTTTGCTTTGAGTATATACGATTTCGTCAAGTATAAAAAAACCGGTACTGCCGAAGGACTTGTACTTCAGCTTCCCAAATCTTTCAAGCTTGCGATAAATAAAATATTCGGGAAATACTTAAGAGTAAAATCGGGCAAAAGCGCTTTAACGTTAATAGGTGCATCGTTTGTCGTCGGTTTTTTCGTTTCGCTAATAGAAGCTGTATGTACGGGGCAGATTTATGTTCCCGTGCTTGCATTTATTTTAAAAGAGCCCCAGTTAAGGGCTAAGGCATTTTTATATCTCGTCTTGTACAACGTAATGTTTGTGATGCCTTTAATTTTGGTTTTTGCCCTCTCTCTTGCCGGATATAAATCTGCAGGTTTTAGTAATTTTTTTAAAAAACATCTTGCCTTAATTAAAGTTCTTTTAGCTTTAGTTTTTTTGGGACTGGGGCTTATGCTCGTGCTTAGAACGTGAGCGTAGAAGAGCGTAGTAAAAAACTTTTTATTTTCTTTTTTTGGCGGATTTTGCGGTATTTTGTTTATAACGTTTAAGTTCTTCTTTGGAGAATAATTCTTCAAAAGGAGGTTTAAACTGGTTTGTAACATTTTTAAATAATTTGGGTATTACGTGCTTTTTTACACGCGGTTTTATTGCCCCTACCTTTCTTCCAAGACCCACATCAACTTCCGCATCTTTTCTAAACGAAAGTACCTGCGAAGGAAAAACGCTTCTGTGTCCCGTCATAAGAAAACTTATTATGCAAGATACCGTTGCATAAGGCGCTATTTCGGCCCCGAAGAGTTCTATTGCCATAATGCTTGCAGATATAGGAGTATTACATGCTCCTGCAAGAACGCTTACAAGTCCTAGTGCGGCAAAAGTTGCCAAATCCAGTCCGAAAAAATTTGCAAATGTACTTCCCGCATAAGAGCCGATAAAAAGTATAGGGGTTATTATTCCCCCTACTCCGCCTGCGATAAAAGTTAA
>DATKZD010000145.1:0-3012 GCA_035528195.1 Elusimicrobiales bacterium | reverse complement strand
ACACCCTCTTTAAACTTGATAGCAGACAAACTACCTCTAACTATGTCGCCTTTTCTTTGCATTTCATATACGGCTCTTGATTCCTCCGCTTGCTTTTGCGCTTTTTCTTCTTGTGTCTTTAATAGCTTCCTTGTTTCGGAAAGCTCTTGCATTACAATATTTAACTTTTCTGGATCGCCTGAATTTTTAGCTTTTTCCAATTCAGCTAATTGATTTTGTAAATTTTCGTTTGTTTGTTTTAGCTTATCTATATGCAGCAATGGTTGTTCATAGTATTTAAACTCTTGATTGTTTTCATTTCTAAGAACCTCTAGCCCTCTTTTAGTTAATGCCTCATGAGTTCTAGTTGTGGCTTTTCTAGTGTTTTCATCAAACAAACTTTGTACACCTTGCTCGTCCAGTACTTTTAATCCTTTTTCTTCCAGAACGCCAGTGAGTTTTTGTACAAACTCGCCTTTGTTTTCCCCATCAAACTGCCCTTTAATTTGATCTATTAATTCCATATATTAAAAATTTAAAAATTCAATAACCTCACTCTTTAACTCATTAATATTTTTACCATCGCTTTCAAGGTTGTTTTTTTCGCAAAATTCCTTTAAGCTCGCTTTGTTAGCTTGCATAACCTCACTCTTGTTTGTGAAGTTAAAATCTATTACTTCTGGCTCTTTGCTGTTCTCTTCTTTTGCGTATATTTTTGGGTCAAATAACACCGTGTGGCCCTGAGAACCATCCATTCTCTTAAAATTTTTAAGCCAATCAGTATTATGTCTATACACCTCTTTCCCGTTGGCTTTAGTTATTTTTTCAATAAACAAATCTCGGTAATCTGATTCCGTGTACAAACGTATCGCCTGATGCTCTCTGGTTAATACGTCCTCACCTACTACCTCGTCTATTTTTTTTGTAAGTAAAACATGGTACATTTCTGTATTGCTATTTACGCTGCTGCCTTTTCTTGTTTTGAGTTCAAACTCGTAACCAGCACTTTTCCCGAATTGTGTGTTTCCTTTTATCATTCTGTGTTTATTTTCTGTTTAATTGCTAATCGCATCTTTTTCGCTAAAGCTTTCTTTAATTTCATCTAACCACACCATTAACAACGCCTTAACCTTCTCTAGCTTAAGAACCTCGCTTTCATTATCCATATCAAATTCTGATATAGACGTAAATTCTCCTTTAAATCTTGATTTTAATTGCGAGAAAAATTGATAGTAATCAAATTGTAGTTGCGTAATTAATCCGTCTTTTGTCAATTGCGCAATTTGTTCAAAAGTTCTTCCTACAAATGGCTCTAAACTCAACCACATCCTAGCCTCTTTTTTACCTTTTTCATCGCTTCGATAATCGCTATCTATAATTCTATCAAGGTCGTTTAGATAGATTGTTTGTGGCAAACCTTTTTCAACGGAATCCACAAAGTTCTCTTTTAGTTCACTTATAGTATCAAGGTAGAAGCGCCTCCCACTATCAATGTTTACAGATCTGAATTTATCACCATATAATAGTGTAGCAGTGGTTTTTACAAACCATTCAGAAAATAAATCTAAGTTTCTTACTATCTTGTTAAGCTTCGTTTCTCGGCTTTCGGTTGATAGTTGTACTTGTTTTTCGTTTTTAGCCTGATTATTATCAGTGATGTAATCACCAATTGAAGCGGTTACTATTTCGTTCTCACGCCTATCAAGCTCTTTATTTATATGTTCTAGTACTGTTGGGTCGATTGTTACAAAGCCTCCGGGAGTTGTGATTTGGCTTACATCTGAATCTGGTGGGTCTACAATTAAAACGCCTCCTGAAAATTTGACGGTATTCCCTCCGTTACATCCGGGACACACCATTCTTTCCCCCTGCCTATCATATACACCGCCTCCGTTTTTATCGACTAAAAACCCTGCGGAACACGTGTGCATCATCGCCTCATTTTGATAATTACACTCCTGTCTTACTGTCCATTTTGTAGGGAAAATATTTATTACATCGTTGTTATCTTTTCCGTTATATAAAAAATCATAACTATCTAAAGCGGATAATTTACCGCTTATAGAAGTTTCTTTTTTGAACAAACTACTAAAATTACTCGTCCAGAATTGACGGCAAGGTACCCACCCCAAGTTATGAAAAACCTCTTTAGCGGCACCTAGCGACACCCCTGTTGATCCTTCCTCTAAATCATCTTCACTAGCGAAAAGTATATACTTTTCACTATCTACCCAAACATGACCGTAAGGAGTAGTGAAGAAAGCATATTCAAGGCTGCCGTTTTCCAATGGGTTAAAATCAATACAATTATTGATTGATATTTCAGAAAAAATAGGCATGCCCTCCCTATCTTCGGGCATGTCTATGAAAATTAAATTACATGGCCTTTTTCTGTAAATTTCCCAACCTTTCATTTGTAACCACTCCTTGTAAATTTTGTAAAAAGAGGAATAGATCGCAAGATTGTCAGGGTTTGAAATATCTATGTAGTCAATCCTGTCAGAAGTTTTAAAAACCCTGTATTGATCATCATATATTTTATCTGTAATAGGTATCGTCGATTGTGGGAAATGGTAATACCGTTCATATTTGGCGTACTGAGCTGGCACAAGTTCGCTTTTAACGTAGTCAAAGTGATCACGAATTGAAGTGTTCTCCGCAATTGCATCAATCCTATTGTCGTATGAGTGTGAATGCCTTAAAAGCTTATCTTGATAACGTATAGCTTTATCAATCTCCTTGCGATACCTCGGATTCTCCGCTATCTCCCTTATGCTTTTTTCGTCGTATGATTTTCCCGTTGGCATCTATTTCGTAATTTTTGTCGGCAAGTTCATATACAAAAGGCTTTTTCAGTTTATTATTTCGTGAGTTTAGAATTTTTTCCGCATGTTGTAGGTCTAATTCTATTTCACTACCGTTATGCTTTAGTTTTACCTTCTGCATGGGTTTAAGCGTTCAATAGATCAAGCGGGTTGAAGGTGTCAATATTATTGATTTGAAGCCCTTTAGCCCAATCTTTATTCAGGGCAA
>DATKZD010000144.1:0-3464 GCA_035528195.1 Elusimicrobiales bacterium | reverse complement strand
CTGTCGCACTCAGCAACGCCCTCTTCGCAAAGGTATTCGTGGCATCCCCAAAAGTAAGGATATACTATATCTGCGTCCTTAAATGCGTCGTCCATATTATCTGTCGTTTGAAATGAAGTGCCCTGCCCTTTTGCAAATTTTTGAGCAGTCTCAACAGTTTTGGGCATAAGTTTAAATTCTTTGGGATGTGCGATTACTACGTCAAGTCCAAATCTGGGCATAAGCGTTATAAGTCCCTGAGGAACGGATGCAGGTCTTGCGATACCTTTTGCATAAGCCCATGAAATAGCTATTTTTGCGCCTTTTAAATTTTCACCCAATTTTTCCCTGATAGTCATAATATCGCTTGTGCTTTGGCACGGATGGTCAACATCGCATTGTAAATTCAATACGGGAATTTGTGAAAAGTGAGCAACTTCTTTTATATATTTGTTACCCACACCGTAACAACAGTTTTTTATGGCTATGCCGTGTCCGTAACGTGAGAGGATTTTTCCCGTATCCTTGGGCGTTTGCCCGTGGTCTGTTTCCATTCTACTTGGAGCATAATAGTGGGCATGCCCGCCAAGCTGAGTCATTGCAGCGCTTGCGGAGTTGCATGTTTGTATGGATTGTTCAAAAAACATCATAAAAAGAGTTTTATTTTCCAGCAGCTTATAGGGCATTTTCATACCGAAATGAAGTTTAAGATTTTCTGCGGCAGATAAAACGCTTTCAAGTTCTTCTTTTGACCAATCGGCAGTTTCAATAAAGTTTCTGTTTTTTAAGTTGGTTTTCATTTTAATTCCCCCCACCTGAAAAATTTCAGTAAATAAACAATAAACGTATACACAAAGTAAATATAAATCCCCAAGACTAATGGGTTTTTTTCTACAATAACTCTTTTTTAATTCCCCCCGGAACTATATCTTATTACTTACCACACGTTCATTAAAGCATAAAAAGGAAAGGATTTTAATACCTAACAGCCCCTCTTTTCCTGCACAAATCCCCGCAATCCCCCCTTTATGTCGTTGCGAGGAACGCAGTGACGAAGCAATCTATCAAGGTAAGATAACTGTAAACACGAAGTAAAAAACCATAATATCCAACAAATGAAAAATGTCGGGCTTGTGTTGTTTTAAAACTCCAACCCCGACCTTGAAAAAATTAACTTATGTAGTTTTGTTTTGCGGTTTTATTTGTAGCTATTCTTTGTTTTTTGACTATTATTTTTTCGTGTTTTTAATCCCCCCTTGCGTCCCCTCTTACTAAGGGGAGCGTCTTATTTTCCCCCTGGACTCCTTATAGCCCTTCGACAAGTAAAATCCTGAGTGACTTGTGGTGAGTGAAATCCTGAGCACAGTCGAAGGGTGAAATCGAACCAAATCGAAGGGCTCAGGACAGACTTCCCTCTTGTGAAAGAGGGAGTTTAGTGTGCAGTCTTTTTTAAAATTACCCCGGGGGTTAAAAGGAGTTACAAGTTTACGGGTTTGAACTCGTCCCAGCCGAAAAGACGGGGGTATTCCACCCAGGGCCCTTCGCAAACGCTAAAATATCTGCATTTTCGGCAGTTAGGTCCTTTTACTTTACCGCGGGTTAAGCGATAATTTTTAAAATCGTTCATTTTAAAATCGGCATCAAAAACTTTAGCGTTCGGCATAAATATCTCGGCAATACAATCCTCATAACCTTTCATAAAACAAAAAGGGATTGCTTCGGTATAAACCTGTATGCCCGCTTGCAAACCGTAGTCAAGAGCGCATTTAAGCCACGGGTTTAATTTACTTTTGCGGGGGACAAGCCATTTATAATTTTCAAGTGCGCTACCTAGAATATGCGGAAAAGCAAACTGATAACAATCAACACCCAGCGAAGTCAAAAGTTTTCCCAGCTTTGGTAAATCTTTGCGGTTTTTTTCGGTTAAAACCGAATTTGTAATCACTTTTGCGCCTAACGATTTCAAGTTCATTATCCCTTTTACGGTTTGCACAAAAGAACCCTGGGCATTGGTAAGAAAATCGTGGATATCTTCGGTTGAGCCGTGCAACGACGGATTAAATTCATTGGCACCTGCGGAAATTATTTCTTTACAAAAATTTTTATAAAAAAACATTCTGCCGTTTGTTTGTATTTGAACAGTTTTAAAGCCGATTTTTTTAGAAAATTCAATCAGTTTAAATATGTCTTTATGAAGTGTGGGTTCTCCACCGGTGAAAACAATAGTTTCGGCACCCGTTACCCGCCCTTCGGATAATTCCTGTTTTACTTTGGTAAAAGTTTTATCTTTAAACCTGTGCCTTTTGTCTCCCTGTACGCAGAAGGAGCATTTATTGTTACACTTGAATTTTATTTTTATGTCAACTTTTTCCATCGTTTACTACCTCATAGTGTGTGAAAAATAATTTGTAAAAACGGAAAATTTTGTGCTGATAAAATTAAACAAATCCATTCCCATCAAAAGAGTAAGCACCGCACCAAGCCATAACCATAGGGCAAAAGGTTTCGCTTTTATTATTTCTATATGACTCATACTATTCCAACGCTTGACCTTCTCAACCTGTACGGCGGTTAGTCCGTCGCTGTAGAGAGTATCAAAACAATCCTGATAAAAAGCGCCGTCCTGCTTCATTAAGTTTAAAGTTTCCGTAGAAAGAATCATACCTTTGGAAAGATTTTTTACTTCTACGGAATGTTTACGCACCTTTTCAAAATGATACCCTACAAACATTTTAAAAAACGCAACGAATAAGGCAAAACGGACGGTCATGGAAATTCCGGCAGTTAAATCGTCGCTTATCCTGTAAGGAAACATAAATATACCAACCGTTGCATAAATTCCTAGCATAGCCAAAAAAATTGCCGCCGTTTTTTTACGCATCATATATCTATACATCAAATCCCACGTTAAAAATAAGACTGCAAAAATTACCAGAGGATCGGATAAAATTGTTGTAGCATAACTGTGAATATGTCTGTTTAAAAATTGAAGGAAGCTAAAAATTGCAAAATAACTAACTGCAAGCAATCCCCAGGAATATAAATTATATCCGCCGCCTGCAGACCTTGACTTAAATTTTGAAACTAATTTTGCGGGTAAATCGGAAAATTTTTTATCGTACCTGCCCGCCATTAATTTCACCGTAAGTTTAAGCAGTAAATGCCCGACAAAAAAACATCCTGCAGGAACGAAAGTATTAACTAAAAGAACCAAAAATAATTTTTCAGGAAATTGATTTATAGCGGGTGAAATAAGCGGAATAATAAGTCCCAGCACAATATATAGTTTAGCATCGCCGGCAGGCCATATTTTTACTTTCCAAAAAAGTAGGGCAATAAATAAAACCAAAAAACTATGTATAAAAAACATAAGGTAAAATTTCAAAACCAACGAAGGATTTAAAAGCCAGCTTGCAAATTTTATAAATTCGCTAAATAATACGGAATTAACCTGTTTAGGACTGGAAAGAAACAGGTGATTGGTT
>DATKZD010000143.1:0-8290 GCA_035528195.1 Elusimicrobiales bacterium | reverse complement strand
TTCTACCATTTGCCCCGTACTCATTTCAACAGTTAGAATATGTTTAACTTTACCTGCAAGTTCGGCTATTTGTTTTTTAGGGAAAGGCCAAAGTGTGATAGGACGTAAAATACCTACTTTATATCCCTTTTCGCGGGCCATTTTCATAGCTTCCAAACATACTCTAGAGGACGTTCCGTAAGCTACGAGAAGTAAATCTGCATCGTCAACCTGCCTGGTTTCGTATAAAACCTCTTTTTCTTCTATCTCTTTATGTTTTTTATGGCGCTCTAAATTCATTTTTTCCAGTCCGCCCTCGTCTAAATTTAACGAGTTGATAATTCTTTGTTTACGGCCTTTGTTTATTCCGAGCATCCAGTCTTCCTCTTTGAGTTTTGCAGGATCAATAGGGTCGTGTTTAAACTCTACCTGTTCCATCATTTGTCCTAAAATTCCGTCGGAAAGTATCATCGCTGGCATACGGTATTTAAAGGCGAGCTCATAGCATTTATGAGGGAAATTACCCATCTCGCTAACACTGTTTGGGGCAAGGGTAATTACTTTGTAATCGCCGTGTCCGCCGCCTTTTACGGATTGAAAATAATCTCCCTGCGATGCTGCAATGTTACCCAGTCCGGGACCGCCTCTGGCAACATTTGCAAAAAATATGGGTAAATCCGCTCCTGCGCAATAAGAAATACCTTCCTGTTTCAAACTTATACCGGGGCTTGAAGATGAAGTCATAGAGCGAATTCCCGTACTTGCCGCTCCGAAAACCATATTTATTGCAGATACTTCAGATTCCGCCTGTACAAAACTTCCTCCTATTTCGGGAAGCTTCCATGACAAATACTCGGGAACTTCATTTTGCGGAGTTATAGGGTATCCTGCAAAAAATCTGCATCCTGCTCTCACGGCTCCTACTGCAAGAGCCTCATTGCCTTTCATTAACATTTTTTCACTCATTTTTATCTCCCGTTAAAAATTAAAAATTCCTAGACCTTTTTTGTTTTTATGCCTGCTTTTTCCTTATATAACGTAATTGCTAAATCGGGGCAAATCTGTACGCACATACCGCAACCTATGCAACAGTCCTTTTTTGTCATTTTTGCGGGGAAATATCCCGTGACACTAAACTTATCCGACATTTCTATGCAATTTTTGGGGCATACCATAACGCACAGTTTGCATCCTTTGCAACGCATATCGTTAACTTCTATTTTGGGCATAAATACTAACCTCCGTTTTTCCTACTTGGTAAGTTATAAAATTTGATGTTGGGGCTATTCTACCTTGATGCAAGTTTTTAAATGTGAACAAAAACCTCTACAAATACTGTAAAAATTGGCATTTAACCTTGTCAAGGGCGTAGGTTAAGTTACAGCGTATTTGCCGCCTACAGGGCTAACTTCAATTTTTGACCGCAATAAGATAGAATTAAAATATGAGAAAATTTAAAGTTCGTTCCCGGCAGGCAAGAATATTTCAAAATCGTTTTGGGGCAATCTATTTAATAGTAAGATTTTTGGTGCAGTTTCGTTTAGCGATATTTATTTCTTTGGCAGTAACTTTTTCCGCTTATACGTTTACCGCTTCATACCGTTTAAAGCCCGGCGTATTTATAAAAAGGGGAATTTTTAGCCCCGGTCAAACCATCAAGATTAGTGCCGATAATACTAGACATCTTTCCAATTTGAAGTGCAAACTTAAAGACAGGGTATATCCTTTTTTTGAAGAAAATGCACCTGCGTCCGATAATTTGCGAAACGATAAATATAATCCCGCCAGAGCACTGGTTCCCATTCCTCTTAAAATAGCTCCCGGTTTATACGAACTTGATGTCAGCATCAAAGGTGAGACTCTTCAAAAGACTACTATTCTTATCAAAGATACCAAAGCCAAACCGATTATGTTAAACATTGCATCTTTTAAAATAGAAGAAAGAAAACACCCCGATGTAAAAAAAGAAGATGTGCTGATTAAACAGATAATTTCCGCCCAACTTCCCCAACAAATGTGGAAAGGATTATTTGAACTTCCTGCAAATGCAAGATTTTCCGCTCCCTTCGGAGAAAAAAGACTTCTTCCCGACGATACCAATTATTTTCATCGGGGATTAGATATTGCAATTGTTTCCGATACGCCTGTTTTAGCGGTTAATGACGGGGTAGTAGAGCATACGGGAAAATTTAAAATAGGCGGTAATTCCGTATACGTAAATCATGGTCAGGGCGTATTTACTCTCTACTGCCATTTAAACAGCTTTACGGTTAAAAAGGGCGACAGGGTAAAGAAAGGGCAGGTTATTGCCAAATCGGGTAGTACGGGTTTTTCAAACAGTCCGCATTTGCATTGGTCTGTTATTGTAGGCGGGCATGAAGTGGATCCTCTCCAGTGGACACGCGAAGAATTTTAAGGTTTATAGTTTTTCGGAACCAGTATTTTTAAAGCTTTTTCTACAACTTCCACGTCTAAAGTTCCCGAAGATTTTCTAATCTCACCGTCGGTATGATATAAAATTTCCTTTTTACTTTTTATGTGGGCTTTTTTTATTTTGTAGGATTTGACAAATTTCACTTCGTTTACTTTACCCTTCCAAAGAGAAGGAACACCCATTAAAAGTTTGTGAAATTTTTCGTAAGGCACGATGGTTAAATCAAAAAAACCGTCGTTTATTTTTGCTTTCGGGGAAATTTTAACATCGCTTCCGTACTGCTTGCTATTAGAAAAAGCAATCAAAAGAGGAGTGGTAATCATTTGAGTTGAGTCAAACTGAATTTTCATGGGAGCGGGTTTGTAGGTTAGATACTGCTTAAGCACGATAAAAAAATACGGCCATCTTCCTCTTGTTCCGCCTTCGGTAAATTTTTCAAAAGCATTACCGACCGAAGCATCAAATCCTACTCCTGCCGCATTAATAAAATAATTATCGTTAACTTTTCCTGCATCAATTGTAAGAGGTTTTAGATTAGGCAGTTCTTTGCATGCCAGATAAGGGTAAAGTTTCAACCCTAATTCGCGCGCAAAACCATTGCCGGAACCTTTGGGAATTATTCCCAGGGTTACGTCTGAATTTACCATTTCGGGCAGTATTTCGTTTATCGTTCCATCTCCACCTACTACAACTATACATTGGAATTTTTTTTCTTTTGCTCTGCGTGCAAGACTTATTGCATGGCCTTGTTTTTTTGTGATTCCAATATCAATTTTATAGTCTTTGAATTGGGTTTTTATCAATTCGCTCAGCGCAGATGCGTTGGTTTTTATCCCCGCATTGGGGTTTATGATGAAGTAATAGCTGGATAATTTTGATGTCATATAAATTTTGTGATAATAGAGCTGACACCTTCATTATACACTATTATTGGTTTTTATCTAATATGATATACTGACTATAATATGGAAACCAAGACTGACGAGATAAGAAAACAATTTCTGGATTTTTTTAAGACCAGGCATCATAAAGTTATCGTATCTTCGCCTTTAATACCTCAAGATTCCACTTTACTGTTTACTTCTGCGGGCATGGTGCCTTTTAAACCTTATTTTTTGGGGCTTAAAAGCGGTGTCAAGAAGGCCGTAAGTTGCCAAAAATGTTTTCGTACAACAGATATAGACGAAGTCGGACATACGGCAAGGCATCTTACTTTTTTTGAAATGCTGGGCAATTTTTCTTTCGGGGATTATTTTAAGGAAGAATCTTTAAAGTGGGGTTGGGAGTTTTTAACCAAACAGCTTAAACTAGATGAACAAAGATTGTATGTAACAACATACGGCGGAGGTAAAGCGCCGGAAGATAGCGAAAGTTTAAAAATATGGCATAAGATACTTCCAAAAAATCTGCATTCTCATATTTCAAAATTGGGTGACAAGGATAATTTTTGGCAAATGGCGGATACCGGCCCTTGCGGACCGTGTTCCGAAATTTATTACGACTTTAATCCGCAGGGCAATTTGCACAACAACTGCAAAGGTGTGGGATGTGACTGCGACAGGTTTATAGAAATTTGGAATCACGTTTTTACTGAATTTGATATGCAGTCCGACGGTAGTTTAAAAAAGCTTTCCAATAAAAACATAGATACAGGTATGGGGTTGGAACGTCTTGCCGCAGTTGTACAGGGGGTAAAAACTCCTTTTGAAACGGATTTGTTTTATCCCGTCATTGCCAAGGCAGAGGAAATTTTGGGATTGGATTATAAAAATAATAAAGAGCATCGCACTGCTTTAAGAGTTATAGCAGACCATATACGCGCTTCTTCATTTCTGATTGCGGAAGGTATTTTACCTTCCAACGAAGGGCGGGGATACGCTTTAAGACGACTTATAAGGCGTGCTGTTAGGTATGGTTATTTATCGGGTTGTAAAGGATTTTTTTTGCATAAACTTGTAAGCAGTGTAGTTAAAATTTTTAAAAATACCTATCCTGAAATTTATAAATCCGCCACAGATATTGAAAATGTAGTTTTAGACGAAGAAAATAAATTTGCAAGAACGTTGGGAATTGGTGTGGGATACATTGAGCGTTTAATAGAAAAATCCCCTAAAAAAATTAGCGGTAAAGATGCTTTTTATATTTATGAAACTTACGGTTTTCCTTTTGAGCTTGTAAAAGAAATGGCGTTAGAAAAAAACATTTCTACCGATGATGAAGGTTTTATTAAAGCCAAACAAGAGGCGCAGAAACTTGCGAGAGCAAATTGGAAAGGTTCGGGCAAAAAGGATAATTTTAAATTTCAATATCTGGAAAAAGAATTTCCCAATGTTAAACATGCTCCTTATGGAACTCTTTCGGTAGAAACTACAGTAAAGGGATTTATAAATGAAGACGGGGAAAGAGTTTCGGAACTTAAAGATGGACAAACGGGTTATGTTGTTTTAAAGGAAACTCCGTTTTATGCCGAAAGCGGCGGTCAGGTAGGAGACATCGGAATTATAAAAGATTTAGATACAAAAGCAATAGCGGAAGTTATAGATACTCAAAAAATTACTGAAAGATTAATACTGCATAAAGTTCAGATGAAAGGTAGTTTTTCGGGGCTAAATGTTGAAGCGGTTATTGATGTGGAGAAAAGAAACAAAATTAAACAAAATCACAGCGCAACACATTTATTGAATGCGGCGTTAAAACATGTGTTGGGCAATCAAACCCGTCAGGCAGGTTCATACGTATCAGATAAACGTTTTAGATTTGACTATAGCGCCAGTCGTCCGATTTCCCCAAAGCAATTGGAGGAAATAAATAAGTTTATAACTAATGCAATAGTGCAAAATTTAAAAGTTTCCGTTGACATTAAACCGCTTTCGGAAGCTGAAAAATTAAATGCCGTAACGCTTTTGGGTGAAAAATATGCAGACCCTGCCAGATGCGTTCTAATTAATAAAGACGGTTGGAAAAACCCGAACGACCGTTTAAGTCTTGAACTTTGCGGCGGGACGCATGTTAACGCCACAAGTGAAATTGTGGGTATAAAAATTTTAAAAGACACTGCTTTATCGTCGGGCATAAGGCGTATTGAAGCAGTGGCAGGAGATAGTATGACAGATTATTTAAACAAAGCCGCTAAATTAGCAGAAGATATTGCAAACAAACTAAATATCGGTTTGGAAGAATTGCCTGAACGCATAAAGCAGTTGATTGAACAGGAAAAAAAGCTAAAGGCCGAAATTAGTAAATTGAAACAAAAGTTGCTTTCAGGTAGCGGTCAAAGTAGTGTGCAGGAATTGAAAATTTCAGATAAACTAAAGCTTGTTTGGGTAAAAATTGATGACGGCGATAATTCAATTTTGAGAAATTATGCAGATACGTTGCGCTCAAAACATAAAAATGCCGTTATTTTAATTGCTTTGGAAAAAGATGAAAAATTATCTTTTATAATGACGTTGACGCAGGATTTGAAAAATTCTCAACTTGATTGCGTCCAAATTTTAAAGACAGCAACGGGTGCAAATGCCGGGGGCAGAAAAGATTTTGCTCAAGGCGGGGGAATTATTCCTAAAAATTGGGATAAATTTATTGATACCGTCGTAAACACAATCAAATCGTTTAAGAAGTAAAAATATATTTGATATAATCTCAATTGGCGTCTGTTGGGGCGCCTGTGGTGAAATGGATATCACGGAAGCCTCCGAAGCTTTAAGTACAGGTTCGATTCCTGTCAGGCGCATGTAAAATTTGTTCTTTTAGTTTTATACTTCGTTGTTTCCTCGTTCGGATACTTGTGGTTCGACAAGCTCACCACTCACGGTATACGCTCACTCGGAAACGCCTTGTCTAAAATCAAAACTCTTAAATTTTTGGATTTGTTCTTTTAATTTTATACGTAGGTACGTTTGATGTCAATAAGATTTAAGGTTGGGTGGCAGAGCGGTCAAATGCACTGGTCTGTAAAACCAGCGGGCTTGCCCTACATAGGTTCGAATCCTATCCCAACCACCATTTAAAATCAGGGGCGGTTTTAAAAATACCGTCCCTGATTTTTTAATCCTGTCTTACCCAAAAAACTATTTTGTATAATTCCAGTACTTATTTGTTAAGGAAGGGTGGCCGAGCGGTTGAAGGCGCAGTCCTGGAAAGACTGTAGGGGTTTACGCCTCTCGTGGGTTCGAATCCCACCCCTTCCGAAAAAATTAATTCTTTTACCCCAATACGGAGCTTGCCCTTGAATGTTTCAATCAAGGGTTGTATTTCGGTTCGGATATATTATTTAAAAGAGGATTTTTCGAACATATAATTCAATATATATTCTCACCCTCTCAAGATATACCTCACCTCAACACGTCTTGTCTTGGGGTAAAATAAATCAATTTTTATGATAGGAAAGGATTCGAACCTAATCACCGAATCCGACCGAGCCATAAGCGAGGAAGTGTCGCTACCTTTGTCATTGCTTCTGCCATGATTATATCCCCACTTCAATTTTTAAAGTATTAGATTTACTAATTTTGGCTAGGTGTACAACAATTTTCAAGTTTTTTATTTTTTACGGTTATTACCCCCATTTACCTATACTTATAATTAAGTGTAGATGAATAGGGACAATAATTAATTTTTGTAATAGAAAAGGATTTGAAGGGGAAAAACATACCTTGAATGGTATGTTTTTGAATTCCTTTTTATAAGCAGGAAAATAAATGCGAGTAAAAAATATGTCTCAAACAGCGGTTTTTAAAAACGTTTAAAACTTGTTTAGTATATCCCAAAAAGATACTACCTGATATAAATTTACAATTGCGCCTATGCTTAAAAAGGGGCCAAAGGGAATAGGGTCTCTTTTTTTTATTTTTTTTGTAACTAAAAGGTATACTCCATACAATGTTCCCGCTAAAGAACCTATTATCAAAGTAGATATTACTCCCTGCCATCCTACAAACGCTCCCACACCTGCAAGCAGTTTAATATCTCCTCCACCCATAGCTTCTTTTTTAAATAAAAATTCGCCTATTACGGCAGTAAGGTAAATTAAACCAAATCCGCACAGTATGCCTATTAAACTTTGCGCAAATTTATAAAGTACCTCTCCGCTAAAATTGGGATTTAAAAAACTTGTCAAAAAACCCAGTACTAAAATTCCCAGGGATAATTCGTCGGGTATCGTAAAAGTTTGAAGGTCTATAAACGATAGAACTATTAACGCATAAACTGCGACAAGAGAGACAGTAAGCCAAATAGTAATGCCGAATTTATAAACGAAGAGCGCCGTTAAAAGAGCAGTTATCAACTCTACGGAGGGATAACGGTATGAAATCTTTTTTTTACAATGTCTGCATTTAGCTCCAAGCACGATAAAACTTAAAACGGGAATGTTATCGTACCACTTTATAAATGTGTTGCAATTAGGGCAGTGCGAACCTGGAAAAACTATGGATTTTTTTTCAGGCAGACGATAAATGCATACGTTTAAAAAACTTCCTATTGCCAGACCGAAAATGGCTGCTACTATTGATGTAAACATAAGTTATATTACCAAAAAAAACAAGCCCCGTTTTGTAACGGAGCTTGTTTGCAAAACCTATACTTGTCTAATACGTATGCCAAGCCGGCGCGGGGACCACAGAAGTTATAGCATCAATTTGTGTAGTAGCAATATGGAATTCACCAATTGCCGCCAACTGAGTGGCATCGTTAGTGTACGCCCATCCTGCCAGGTCTACAAAGTAATAATCTTCTCCTAGTGCAGCAGAACCGTAGTTGATAGCATTAGAATTGGCCAAAGTAGTTCCTGGTAACTTTGCCTCACCTATTTTGCTTATGTAGGTAGGTATAAGAACACCTGGCAAATCAACGCCGCTATGGTGTATGCCTAAATCG
>DATKZD010000142.1:0-4075 GCA_035528195.1 Elusimicrobiales bacterium | reverse complement strand
TAAACCTCGTTTGCATTAGCAAATGGGGTTTATGACACTTATTCCTTACCCTTAATCCTATCCTTAAATATTTATAATAACGTCAATGTGCTCCTAAATGCTAGAATGTGTTTAGTACGTATTGACAATTAAGTTTTTGAGTTCTTTTTTATCCTTTTTTGACCATATGTCGTTATTATTTTCTTAAAATGTCAACGCATTTATGCGAAAATAATGCCTAATACGGATAAAAAATTCTTAAAAAATATTCTCAATCCTTAATTGTCAATACGTACTGGGAGTTTTTTTATGGTCAGCCCTAGTAAAAAAGTAATAATTGCAAAGCATTGCGGATTTTGTCCCGGTGTCAAAAAAGCAATAGACTTGGTTTTAGAACTTGCGCAAAAAGGTAAATCTCCCATTTATACTTTAGGCCCTCTAATACACAACGCACACGTAATACAAACGCTGGAAGAAAAAGGCATACATGCGGTAAACTCGCTGTCCGAAATTAAAAACGGAGCCGACGTACTGGTAATTCGCGCACACGGCATAACGCCCGAAGCAGAGGCCGAAATACGTTCTGCGGGTATTGAAGTAATTGATGGAACCTGCCCCCTTGTTAAAAACGTACACAAAGTCATAGCCAAATATGCAGATAAAGGATATTCCACCGTCATAGTCGGCGACGATGGGCATGCGGAAGTAGTCGGACTTTTGGGATACACAAAAGGTAAAGGTTTCGTTGTAGCAAATCCCGAACAGGCAAAAAAACTGCCTTCGTTTGATAAGGTAAACATCGTAGCCCAAACAACACAAGAAGAGAAAAATTTTAAAAACACAGCGGAAATCGTATCGCACAAAGCAAAAGAATACGTAATTTCCGATACAATCTGCATGCCTACAAAACAAAGACAGAAAGAAACTGTTGAATTTGCATCTAATGCCGATTTGGTGATAGTTGTAGGAGGCAAAAACAGCGCAAATACTACGCGTCTGGCAAAAATGTGCAGAAGGTTATGTGCAGGTACCATTCATATTGAAAGCGAAAAAGAGTTGCCCTCCCAACAGATACTTTCGGCCGAAAAAATAGTAATTACAAGTGGAGCATCAACGCCCGGCTGGGTAACACAACGGGTGGCTGATTTTGTAAGCAACATTAAAAAACCGAAGTCAAAAATTATTACAAAACCTTTGCTGAAGCTGTGGGAATTACTTGTAGATAGCGGACTTCATTCCTCTTTTGCGGCAGTCTGCCTAACCTATGCTTCTATGAAGCTTCAGAGTATCAAACCAGAATTGAAACTTTTACTATTGGCATGGTTTTTTGTTTTAAGTTTAACCGTAATTAACCGCGCATGGCAAAAAGTGGGAACGGGCGACAAAGAAAAAGAATGGCTTTTTAAAAAACATAGGTTCTTATCTACGCTTACAGGTTGCATCGTAGGCATTAGCGCTATGGCTATAAGTTTTTCTATGGGAATTAAAATTTTTGCTTTGGTAGCGTTGTTTTGGTTTCTTGGAATAATTTATCCGGCAAGACATATATTTAAAATTAAACTGGCAGGCACTTTTCCCGCATCAAAAGACATAGTTACAGCTTTAGGCTGGGCTTTTGTGTGTGCGTGGATACCCGCTTTTTACAAATCTGCGGGTTTTCAACAAGTTAACTATACTGCGTTTGCGTTTGCGGGCGTATTGGTTTTTATACGTTCTGCGCTCCTTGGCATCAGCTCTATTCATTCCGACTTAATAGTGGGGAAAGAAACACTTTTTAAGACGTTTGGTAAAAAAAATTCCTACATAATTCTTTTTACACTTTTTGCCGTTTCGGCAACTGTTATGTCTATAGAATTTTTCACAAGCAAAAGCATTACGGCTTTTGCATTGCTTTCAGCAAGTTGCTATATGCTGATTATGTTACTTTCTTATTTTAGAGGAAAAATACTAAAAAATATTTGGGCTGAAACTTTGCTTGACGGGCAATTTTTCGTTATAGCAGGCTTTGCATATATAACCGCTTTTTAAGGCATGGGGATTTCGGTGCGGACAAACTTGGCTTTTGATTTAGTAAATTCAATTTCTAGTTTTATCCCGCGCGCTTTTAGAGTCATTTTTTGCGGCAGGTGGTGGTTTTGACTAGTGGTGTAGTCGGATAAGTTAAACTTAATTTTTTCCCTCTTTATTTGCGATATCTTTTCTTTGTCATCGTCTAAATACAACTTATATTTTGCATTTTTTATATTTTTTTTAGATCCCGATATTTCATATCCTTCGCCTTGAAACATCTCCCCCGAAAAATAATCCCACATAGTATTAAGCGTAGTAGTTAGTAGTTGTTTTAAATATCCGTCATATTTTGTGTTTGTTAATTTTTCGGGGATATAAAAAGATTTTGCATCGCCTTGCACATTAAGACTTGTATTAAAAATAGGCGTATAAAACGGTCCCATAATATCAAAAGTAAGCTCACCCTGCGAACTAAATTTTAAAATACCATTAAAAAAAAATGTCTTACCTGCCGCCTTGGCTTTTATTTTACACGTAGCAAAAAAATCATCGTATCCGCTTGTCAACTTATAAAGATAATCTAAATATAGACGGGATAATTGTTTAGCGGAAAGATTTTTTTCAACACCGCCCAATTGTTTCAAATTCTTTTTGGCATCTTTGGTAAGCAGGACTGAAACTTTAAGCGCATACCATGCTTTTTGCATTTGTTTAAGCGCTGAGTAAATTACGCCCGCATGGTACCAAACTGCCGCATCGCTTTTTTCTGTTCTCAAAGCTCTCTCTATAAGTTCTTTTGATTTTTGCAGTTCTCTCTTTTGGTAATGCACCCACGCAAGAGAATCCAAATATGCGCCGTTATCGGGAGCTATTTCCAAAGCTTTTTTGACGTAGTCGTAGGCTTTTTCAAGTTTTATTCCCCTTTCAGCAAGCATATAGCCCAAAAAATTTAAAATACGGTCATCCTCGGGGTTTTTTTCCAAAAGAATGAGCAACGCATTTTCGGCTTCTTCAACTTTACCCATTTTTTCTGCGAAAACCGCATATTGGAATCTGACTCTTTGCATTTCGGGATCTTTATCCAATAATTTTTCGGTAACAAGTAATGCTTTTTGAGTCTCGCCGATATCATCATAACCGAGAGAAAGAAAATATGCTACCTGTGCATTATCAGGCCATCTCTCTGATGCACGTTCCAATTCCTCTACGGCCTCTTCCTTTTTTCCAAGCCGAATTAGATAATAACTCACTTTCGTCCACAAGGTATAATCAATGTTATAAGAAGCATTTTCTTTGGTATATTTTATTGCGTTTTCAAAATCGCTTTTACTTTCGGCTAAATTTGCCAAATATAAATTAGCTTCGGGGTTGGATTTATTTATGTCTTTGGCTTTTAAAAAATATTCTGTTGCATTTTTTTGGTCGTCAAGCGCTAAATAAATTTTGGCTATAAGCACAAAAAGATTTTCATTTTCTTTGTCTATCTCTTCAAGTTCTTTATATTCTTCTATTGCCAAAGCATAGTTGCCCTGAAGCTGATAGGTATGAGCAATTGAATATCTCGGCTCAAGAAATAGAACGTTTTCATTTTTAGATTTTTTAAAATACTCAATGGCTTGCGCAAATTTACCCTCATCATACTCTATGTTACCCAGTTCGTAATAGGCATACGCACGGCCCTCTCTGTATTTTTCGGCATATTCTTTGAAATAAATTTTTGCCCGATTGGGGTCAATGGTTTTTAGCATATTTGCCAAACGATAAAGAGCGTCAATATTGTCGGGATCAATTTTTAAAGCTTTATCAAATTGCGTAAGAGCAGTTTTAATGTTTCCTTTCGCCCAGGTAGCAGTAGCTTTCAATACCCAGTTTTGCGAAACGTCTGGTTGTTTTTCTATCAGATATTGTGACAATTCATCTGCCACATCAACTTGCTCAAGCTGTATTGCGATATTAACTGCATACTGATAAACGTTATACGCTTGGGGATCAAGCGCTATTACCTGCTGGTACTTTTCAAGTGCTTGGGTGTATTTACCTTCCTGCTCCAACAGATACCCTTCTGTAAAAATAATGCCTGTATCCT
>DATKZD010000141.1:0-4326 GCA_035528195.1 Elusimicrobiales bacterium | reverse complement strand
CGCAAACTTGACTATAGGGGGGCAGGAATCTGTAATACTTAGAACGGGAGTGTTTTTTACTTCACTTAGATTTCCCCGCGGAGAAATAAGACTTATTCCAAATTGGCAGATATTAACTGCACAGGTTAGAGTAGTTCCGTCGGGCGATATAGTAACGTGGAAAGGGCAGTTTAAAGTTAGCGCTAAAGTGCCGTTAAGCAACATTCAGGGTGATTTGGAGGAGTGGGTTGCAAAATGGGGTAACGCCCAAGCTAAGATAATTTCCGTAAACGACGGGCTGGTTGATTTTGAAATGACTATTCCCTTTATTGAATCGTCTTCGGAAGTTTTTGTGTCCGCAGCTTATGATGACCTGCACAAACTTTTTGCCAAGAAAAACGTGGAAGTAACAAAACTGGCCATCAAAAATTAATGAGACCCATAACAATAATCCAAAGATTAATGCTTACCATTGCTGTTTGTGTGCTGGGCAGCCTGTTAATTGAATACGGTTTTGGTTTATCAAAAGACTACACTCAACTCACGCATAAACTTCAATTTGGTGCGGCATATCTATTTTGTTTTTTGCAAATAGCCAAGTTATTTTTTACGTGCAATGCTTTTAGATTTTTGTTTAAAAACTGGCTTGGGTTTACTTTGGTTTTTCTAATGCTTTTCCAGCTTCTTGTAGGCTGGGGACTGGAAACGACCCCCGAATACGATTACCTCTTGCAACAGGGGACGAAAGTTCCGTTGGCATCGGTATCACTTGCGTTTATACAATGTTACTTTTTGGCAATAGCCGCCATTGAGTCTACTTTCTTCCATAAGATGTTGATAAGACTACAGCTTAAACCGGTTATGATTCTAATTGTCAGTTTCTTAACTGCCATAACCATCGGGACATTACTTTTAAAACTGCCAAAGGCAACGGCGCCGGATATTCATTTAAGCTGGATTAACTCCTTTTTCACTGCGGTAAGCGCAGTATGTATAACGGGACTTACCGCGGTTGATACGGGAAGCGCTTTTTCCGCAATGGGACAGGTTATAATTTTAGTGCTTATCCAACTTGGGGGTTTGGGAATAATAACTTTTACCGCTTTTATGGCTGTGTTTAGCGGAGAAGGTTTAAAAAGCGAAGATACAAAAAATATAAATGCTTTGCTTGCTACAAAAAATTTTCAGGAAATTAAAACGTTTTTATTTAGGATTATAGTCTTTACCTTACTTGCGGAGTTATTGGGTGCCGTGATATTATTTAAAATTTTCCAGCCCGATATTTCAAATCCTTTCCTACGATTTTTTTATGCGGTTTTCCATAGCGTATCGGCATACTGCAACGCCGGATTTTCTTTGTGGTCTGAAAGTGTCGCCTCATACTCGGGAAATATAAAAGCGATGGCGGTATTTTATTTCTTAATACTTATGGGCTCTATCGGATATCCTGTTTTGATAACCATTCCCGGGTTTTTTATAAAGACTCTAAAAGGAAGATTATACGAATTTCCCATACATACAAAAACGGTTCTAAAAATTACCTTACTCATAATAACGGTAGGAAGCATTTTATTTTTTCTATTAGAATCAAACGGTGTTATGAGCGAATTTAATTTTAAGCAAAAAATCCTTACAAGTATTTTTATGCCCATTACTACAAGGACGTGCGGTTTTCAGACTGTAGACATTTCAGGGATTGGATTTTCAACGGTTATTCTTTGTTCGGCGCTTATGTTTATCGGGGGATCGCCCGCCTCGTCTGCGGGTGGAATGAAAACCGCTACTATTGCGGTAATATTTGCGCATTTAAGAAATAAATTTTTCGGTAAAAAAAATACATTTCCAACTCTTAGTAGAATTGAAATAATACCTAAAACGATAAAAAAGGCCTATCTTATTTTCGGCGTGATAATATCCAGTGCGTTGGTATGCGCAGTCGCCATATGGTTTTTGGAAAACAAATCGTTTGATAAAGTTTTATTTGAATCGGTATCGGCTACTGCAACAGTGGGGCTAAGTATGAACGTAACAGACGGCCTGCAAAATGTGTCCAAAGTATTTTTAACCGTGTGTATGCTGATAGGAAGAATTGCCCCCGCTTTCATCGTAATAAAAATCAACAGAAAATATAGACGTCGGGAAAAAATAATTTTGGGCTAAATACCCCTTGACAAATAGCCGTGCATGGGTTAAACTATTCATAGTTATCGACATCTCGCTTATGCAATCCAACTCTAAGAAGAGCAAGTGTTACGGCTTGGGTCTGTCTAGGGAAAGGAATTTTTATATTTGTTGCGAGGGTAGTATGAACTTTTCAGTAACAGGAAGAAAGAAAAAATTGAAGTACACCGTTATCTCCGTTGCCTTTCTATTTTTTGCGGTAATGTGGGTGTCTTATCCTTTTCTAAACAGTAAGACGGTGCTTCACCCGGGAGCTTCCAGTTTCTTTACTGCCAGAGCGGTTGATTTAAGTTCCATAAAAATCAAAGACCTGCAAGGATCCGCTCCTGGAACCATAATAGCGAGGCCCGGACTTTTCGGTTCGGCACCCGCAAACTCCAAAGAAAAGACCTCGGGCTCAAATTTTGAAAATAAACCTATCAGAGATTCTCAAAAAAAGGCAGTTTCTAAAGATAGATATACTCCTTCTGCGGGCACAGCAGTTGCAAAAAAAGGGGATAAGGGTTATGCATCCTCGGATTCAGCGGAAGAAAAATCAGCAGGGGGAAATTCTGCGTCAGGTTCGGGCGGAATGAATTTCGGTAGCGGAGGAGCTTCAACAAGCGCTTCGGCCAAATTCCAAAATTTATTCGGTACCAAGGCCATTGGCGGAAAATTTGAAGGAGATAAAAAGAAAAAAGAAATTGATGTGGAAGAGGAAGGCGAAGTAATGTCTCAGGTAAAATTTGTCGCAGGACAAACTAAACTGGCAACGGAATACAAATCTCCCGAGTGGCAGAAAGAGGCGGAAGGAAAGGCCTTTGAAGATATTTCCGAAAAAGATTTAAACGAAGATTTAAAAAAATACCAAAAAACCGGTCTGTCTGAGCTTTTAGAAATTGAAAAAAACCTTATCAAGTCTTCGGAGGGAACGGGTACGGTTCGCCAGGCATCATATACTTTTCCGACTATGCCCGATCAAGATCCTGCAATGGATACTGGCGAACAATTAAGGTTGGATAGGGAACTTTTTGAGCAGCAAATAGCGCTTGCAAAAGAATCAGGAGGCGGCGGGATGAATGCTTTACTACTTCAAGTAGGCATTGCCATTCTTCTCGGTCCCGTACTGGGCATACTGCCAATTTCGTAATGTGAATTTGTATAACATCAACGTTCGTTTTTTAAATTAAGGAGGAAGTTATGAAAAAAGATAAAAATAATTTACCCGATATAAACCAGGGCGAAGATAAAAAAAAGAAAAAACGCGGTTTTCTTGGACGGTTTTTCGGTAAAGGTCAAAGTACAATTGGCCCGATGTCAGCTGGTAAAAATGCAGCAGGAGGACTTGGAAAAGTTCTCGGAAAAGGCGCAGCCGGGATAGGCCGTTCAGGAATAGGGCGTGCAGGGTTTTCTTCTGCTTCAGGAGGTTTTGGTAAGCTGTTGAGTTCCAAAACGGGTCTTTTGGGACTTTTGCTGGGTGCGGCAACCATTGCCACCGGCGGATCGCTGATGTATACCCTTGCAAGCAACCCCAACGAAGGGATTGGTATGAAAGGTTTGTTTCAGGGTACTCTTATATGCGACATGGCGAATGCATCCGAAGCGGACGTGAAAAACGAAACCGGTGCCAAAGATGCTTTAAACAATTATGACTATTTAGGCTCTCCTGCGGGCGGCGATGATACAGAAGGTCTTGTTGGGCAAGAATTTGCAGAATCTGCAAATTACGGTGAAGATGCAATAAGCGAAAAAGATGCTGCCGCTATTGCCGGAAAAGTATCGCAAAGCGGTAAGCTTCCTGCGCTTAAATCTGCCGGAAATTTTTTAGGCGGTAGTAGCGGAGGGGGAAGTGCCGTTCCGTCATCGGGAAAGAGTTTTAACCCTAATTTGGGTAAAGCGCAGGCGATGAAAGGCGGGACTAAAACTTCAATAGGAAAAGCGGGCAGTACTGCTTCGTCTAGAGGTGGTGCAATTGTAAGTGCCGGTATGGCTGCGGAAGCATTAAGAACAGCAATTAACACTGCCAAAAGCCAGGGTATTAGGGCGGCTGCAAACCAGCTTAAAAACGATGCTTTTGTGGATCCAAAATTTATGGAGCACGGACTGTCAAAGTATGGCGACCTTGGCGGTAAGGGTTTATTTGATGGTGATAATCCAATTGCCGGCGGACCCGGTGACGGAACATCC
>DATKZD010000140.1:0-3197 GCA_035528195.1 Elusimicrobiales bacterium | reverse complement strand
CGGATACATCTGCGGTAGTAGGTTACGGCGCCGGCGCTTTCGTCAAAAGCGACAATCCGGAAAATCACTTCAAACTTTTAGAATCCCAAAGAGAAAAACTGCTACGTATCGCAAGGCAAAGTATAACGTATTACCTGCAATATAAAACGATAGAGAAACTGGAACTTTCGGAAATCCCCGTCTTTAACGTTCCCGCCGCCGTTTTTGTAACTCTAAATAAAGACGGCGCTTTAAGAGGTTGCATAGGAGATTTACAAGCCAAAAATCTGCTGGCAGATGAGGTAAATAAATTTGCAGTCGCCGCCGCTTTTGAAGATTCCAGATTTCCCGAACTGACCGAAGATGAAATAGAAGATATAAATATAGAAATATCTATCCTTTCTCCACTTCGCAGTATAAAAACTCCCGACGAAATAAAAGAAAAACTTCACGGCGTATACGTGGTGCAGTGGGCAAGAAGCGGAACGTATCTTCCGCAGGTGTGGGAACATTTTAAAACCAAAAAAGAATTTTTAAACTCACTCCTACACGAAAAAGCAGGGCTAGGCGAAGACGCCTTAAAAAACCCAAAAACAAAATTGTTTGTATATACGGTAGAATCCTTTAAGGAATAAATATCCGATAACTCAATTACGGATAAAACAGCTATTACCTTTTTTAAATTACTCTAGTTTTCTTTATCTCGTTTAATTCCTCCCGAAAAAAATTTTTGACTCCCTTTATTAAAGGGGGATTATTCTTTCCCCCCTTGACTCCTTATAAACTCCCTCTTTAGCAAAGAGGGGTAAGCCCTGAGCATCTTGTGGTGAGCGACTTGTGGTGAGTGAAGTCGAACCAAGTCGAACCATGTCGAAGGGTTGGGGTGATTTTATAAGGAAAGAGGGGTGTTGACTTTACAGCGATATAAAGAAATTTTGCTCTTTGATAGTTATTTATAAAACAAACAATTGATGAAAAGTGTCGCCCCTGAAATTTTTTGTCAGGGGTCTAGTCTAGCTACGTAAGTTTACGTCTTAATACTGGATGCCTGACTAAAGCATTCAGGCATGACATCAATTGCTATTTTTTCATCAATTGTTTTTTTGTGCATTAGTTACATGGCATTATCACTGTAAACAGAACCCTCCCCTTGATAAGGGGGGATTAAAGGGGGATTATACCCTTGAGAGATTATCGCAGTGTATAACCTGGTAACATACTGGACTTTTTGATTTTTTTATAATCTTATGTAAAATAAACTTGACATTTTGTAAAACTTAATATACAATTTGATAAATAAGCTATACATAAACCTAACAAACGTAAAGGAGAATAAAAATGACATTTGAAAGAAAAGTACATATGGTGCGCAAGGGCGGGGCATTCGTTGTGGTTCTTTTTCTTATCGGATTTGCAATTTCAACCTGGGTTGACGTTTTTACATACGACAGAGAACTTTTGCCTCTTTGGTGGCTAATGATATTTAATGCAATTCTTTTTACAGGTGCCTCATTTTGGTTGCCGTACTTTCTTATAAAAAAAGAACGTAAGATGGACGAACGTCTTGTATACGTCCAACTTACAAGCGGCTTTGGCGCATTTGTGGTTATGGTGTGCGTTGCACTTAATTTTGAGGCAGGAGACGTATTGGGCTTAAAAATGATTACGGAACCACTTGATATGACACCGATATTTTTTACTTTTTATATGGGTATACTTTTTTATGCATTCATTTACCTATTTTTCGAACGAACAAAAAAAGAAAAATAAGCAAGAGACACCAAAAAAAATATCCAATGACTAAAATTACAAACCGTATAAAAGTTTTACGCGCCGAAAAAAACATTTCGCAGGAAGTTTTGGCAAAAGCTATAGGAGTCTCAAGGCAGACGATAATTTCTATTGAAGGCGGAGATTATTCCCCTTCAGTTACTTTGGCATTTAAAATCGCAAAGTATTTTAATAAGAAACTGGAAGAAATTTTCACGTTGAAATGAGTAATAAATTTCCTACTATTTGTTGTATTTTTTTATGAATTCGTAAAGTTGGGGATTACGCCATTTTACCATATAGGCGGTTTCCGGACTGTGCCACTGCATCATATCTAAAAAATCCATTCCCTGCGCATTTTTAATATCAGTTCTCGCTCCGTATTTAAGTAAAAGTTCAGCTATTTGAGGATATTTGGATATTATATTGTCTATTTCACTTTCCATAATTTTATTGTTTGTAAATTTCATATTATCACGATTTAAAATCAATTTTATTTCTTCTCTATTTTTTGCAAGTTCCATTATAGCTGTATTGCCGCAGCACCATTTACGGTCATTACAAACGGGGGTTTTAACGTTGGGGTCTGCCCCCGCTTTCAAAAGAATTTCCAATATATCTACGTAGGCAAATCTAGCCGAATGGACTAAAGGTCCCCCACTAAAATACTTTTTTATGTCTTGTTTATTCATACGTTCCAAAAACATTTTTAGTATTTCCATTCTTTTAAAACCTACAATTTCCCATAAAATGTCATCGTTTTCGGATACCTCATAACCCTTTTCAAACAAAAACTTAACAAGTTCTGGTTGATTTTTTCTAACAGCAATAGTCATATAAATGTTTTTTCGTTCTTTAACTTTTTTCTGAGATATATATTTCCTATTTATCGCTGTTATAATATCCAATTTATTGCACGCCCAATTTTTACCTTTGCGGAGACATTCAATTACTTCATCTTCCCATCCAAAAAACCCCTCAGTTTCCGATGTGATTATCAAATGATCATCACTTTTCCACTCGGCAGAAGTTGCAGGTTCACTTTCTCCCCATTTTTTTATTAGCATTTCATTTTCTATATCCCATAGTTGGCGAGCTTCGGTTGTATAGCTGCTTTCATCTTCATTTATAACGGCAAAGCTATTTTTATCAGGCGACCACACCGGCATTGCGACGATGTTAATTTCCTGTGCTGTTGCGTTGTTTAAAATAAAATAATCCACTCCGTATTCCATCGCAAATAAATACATTCTTTCTATAAAAAATAAATTACCTTTTATTTCGGTTAAAATATATTCGCCCGGAAATTTATCTGTATAAACTTTTATTATTTCTCCGTCTTTTTTTATAAATAAATCTTTGGCTTTTCTTTCGGCTTTATCGGGATATTGTTTAAGTAATTTGGTTTCTATTTCTTTAGACGGTATTCTATGGGGATGTATTTCTTC
>DATKZD010000139.1:0-3171 GCA_035528195.1 Elusimicrobiales bacterium | reverse complement strand
TTTACTTTTGCAATAATGCTTGCGGAAGCTATAGCTAAAGATTTATTATCCCCGCCTGTGATAGCAATTTGTTTTAATTTTAAATTGGGAAGTGTAAGATTTCCGTCAATAAGTACCAACGCATTTTTTGATACTTTCAACTTTGATATGGATAGTTCCATTGCCTTAAACGTGGCTTTTAAAATGTTTGTGCGGTCTATTTCTTCGGGAGAGACAAAACTTACTGCGCTTTTAGTGCCGCATGCTTTAAGTTCATCATACACCAACACTCTCTTTTTTGGGGAAAGTTTTTTACTGTCGGCGACATTTGCAAGTTTGTCTATACTGTTTTTAGAAATAATGCAGGCACAGGCAACTACGGGACCGGCGATGGGACCTCTGCCTACTTCGTCAACCCCTATCAGTTCGTCAGGTTGGTATTTTTCTATTATAGAAACGTCAAATTCTTTCAGTTTCAATTTAGTACCGTTTAAGAATTAATCTTTTTTTTTGGTTTTCGTTTCTACCTTTTCAGATTTAGTCTTGGGCTCCGCTTTGGTTTTCGTTTCTACCTTTTCAGATTTAGCTTCAGGTTTTTTTTCAGTTTTAACTTCCGATTTTTGAGCAGACACACTTCCCTCTGCTTTTTTTTCGGAAGTTGGAGCGCTTTTAGCACCTTGAGCCGACTTAACGGCTTCTTCGTCTGCTTTGACAGATGTTTTTGCAGATTTAGCGCCCCGCTTTAGGTGTGTTTCTTTTTCCTGTACTCTTGCAGCTTTACCCTGAAGGTCCCTTAAATAATAGAGTTTCGCTCTTCTTACTTTTCCTTTCTTTATGACTTCTATTTTTTCTACGCGGGGGGAATGTAGAGGAAAAATTCTTTCAACTCCCACTCCGAAAGATATTTTTCTAACGGTAAAAGTTTCACTGATAGCAGTTCCTTTTCTTGATATAACGATACCGTCAAATACCTGAACGCGCTCACTGTCGCCTTCAACAACTTTCATATGAACCTTTACGGTGTCACCCGGACCGAAACTTGGTAAATTTTTCTTTAGTCCTTGTTTACTTAGAGCTTCCATTATTATTTCCTCCTGTGAAATTTTCGTGAAATTTTAAAGTATAAAACCTATTTTTTATTTTCCTTAAATCTGCCAAGCAAATCGGGTCTCAATTTTTTTGTCAATTTTAAAGATTGCTCATTTCTCCATTTTTCTATCTTTTTATGATTACCGCTTAAAAGAACTTCGGGAACTTTTTTTTTGCGCCAAACCTCGGGTCTTGTATAATGAGGCGCTTCAAGTAAATTTTCGGTAAAAGACTCATAAATTATTGTTTCTTTCTTGTTAAATACGCCCGGGAGCATTCTGGTTATGCAGTCTATTACTACTATAGCCGCCGCCTCTCCTCCCGTTAAAACAAAATCGCCTATTGATATACTCTCGTCAACTTCGCTTTCAATTCTTGCATCAACCCCTTCGTAATGACCGCATATAATTATCAGATGCTTTTTCTTTGAAAGTTTTTTTGCCATTTTTTGGTTAAAAACTTTACCTATAGGGGACATCAATACTACATAAGAATCCTTTTTTTTAACTTTTTTAACCGCCTTGTAAATCGGCTCCGCCATCATAACCATTCCCGCTCCGCCGCCATAGGGTCTATCGTCAAGCGTGCGGTGTTTATCTTTGGTGAAAAGTCTTGGATTGGTAAAACCCAAATTAACTATCTTACGCTTTCTTGCCCTGCCGACTATACTGTCTTTTAAAGGAGCATCAACCATTTCGGGAAATATAGTTATGACGTCAATTTTCATTTATTCTATTTTCAGAAACACTTTAACATTCTGCTTTAACGATGCGGCAGATATAACTGTTCTAATTGCCTTGATAATTTTACCTTCTCTGCCTATCACTTTGCCACGGTCGGATTCTGCAACCGTTGCTTTAAGGTTTACAACGTTACCTTCCTTTGATTCCGAAACCTTCACTTGGTCAGGTTTTTCAACAAGAGAGGTTAATAAAAAAACAGCAAGGTTTTTCATATATGCCTCTAGTTTATTTCTTCTGTGATTTGCGAATTATTGATGCAACTGTCGCACTTGGCTTTGCACCGTTTTTTATCCAATGGTCCAAACGTTCCTTGTTGATGGTAATTTGGTTTTTTTCCATAGTAGGATGAAAGTGCCCCAATATTTCCAAAGCCTGTCCGCTGACCGATTCTCTTTTATCGGTTGCCACTATTAGGTAATGCGCTTCCTTTTTTTTGCCTCTTCTTTGAAGTCTGATTACTACCGCCATTATTATCCTCCTTGATGTAAATCTTAATTAACAGATTTTGATAAATCCTTTATTGTTTTAGATATATTTTTGGAGCCGAAAACATAACTTCCCGCTACAAGACAATCTGCTCCTGCTTTGACCGCTTTGCGAGCATTTAATCCGTTTATGCCTCCGTCAACCTGAAGCCATATTTTCCTGCCGGAATTTTTTATTAACGCCCTTGCCTGTTTTATGCGGCCTAAACTTGTGCTTATAAATTTTTGTCCGCCAAAACCGGGGTTAACCGTCATAATTAAAACCAAATCAACTAATTTTAGAAACGGTTTTATTTTATTTACGGGGGTGGAAGGGTTGATTGCAATTCCGCTCGCAATACCCAGTTTTTTTATTTTTTTTATTTCCGAAAGCGAATTTTTTACCGTTTCGTAATGAACAGTTATCAAGTCAGCGCCTGAAGCGGCAAAAGGAGTAATAAATTTCCCCGGGTTTTCTATCATCAAATGCGCATCTATGGGTGTGTTTGTGATACTTGTAAGAGTTTTAACTAGCAAAGGTCCAAAACTTATATTGTCTACGAAATGACCGTCCATAACATCTACCTGAAACCAGGCGGGGTTTCCTTTTTGCGCCAGTTTAATGTGTTTTGCCAAATTGGAAAAATCCGCCGATAAAACAGACGGCACTATAACGGCTTTTCCTGTAGGGCTAGGCAAACGTGTTTTAAATTTTCTATTTTTCATAATTAGGATTTCAGCTTTTCTTCCACAAGTACGCCGTCTACGAAAATTCTTATTTTTGCAGGACCGCCGTAAGGCACCGATAAATCCACTTCGGTACCGGGGGTTTTTATTCCGTTGAAAATTTCTCTCTCGCCCGATTTATCTATGAGCATTATTTGTACTTTGCTCGG
>DATKZD010000138.1:0-2774 GCA_035528195.1 Elusimicrobiales bacterium | reverse complement strand
GTAAGTGTGGGCTCAACCGATAAAAATTTTCACAAGCTGAGACATCTAATACTGGAAAATAGTTTGAATAAATTAAAAGAAAAATTTGAACTAGAGTTAGTCAATGTGTTTTTGTTTATACCCAGGTCAAGGACAAAAATAAACGACGACACAATTAAAAGGTTTAAGGAGTATTATGAAAATATTCCGCGTATGTGCAGGCAGGTAGCAGTGGGATATTCGTTGTACAACAGGCACCTGGATACGAAAATGGAACAACTTTTCGCAGGCACTTTTTACAACTACGATACAACAATAACGCCAACGCAGGAACAAATTACAGGATGGATAATGCAACAAATTGAAAAAGCAAAAGATATGCCCCCGTCTAAAAGATTTGTAACATATTAGCACAGATAGGAGAGTTCATATGGATAATGTTGTAAAAAATAAAGAAAACGCCATTAAAATACTTGATAAAGGTTTTATGAGACTGGTAAATTATACCGGCGGCGACCAAATGGTAGTAGATTCGGCAAGAGTAAGTTTTGGATCCAGTTCCAAAGACGAAAAACGCAATAAACTGCTTATCCATTACCTTTTGGAAAACTCTCATATGTCGCCTTTTGAACATTCCGTTTTTCAATTGCACGTAAAGTGCCCTATCTTCGTTGCAAGACAATGGATGAGGCACAGATGGTGTTCATATAACGAAGTAAGTGCGAGATACACGGAAGTTTCCGATGAATTTTACATTCCTGAAAAATTTAGAACTCAGGATAAAACCAACATTCAGGGATCTATTGAAAGCGACAAGCTAGACCACGAAAAACTTTTGAAAGACTACAGCGAGTGCATAAATAATTCTATGAAGTGTTATAGAGAACTTCTTGATGCAGGCGTTGCGCGCGAAATGGCAAGAATGGTACTTCCCGTCAGCCAATATACTCAATTTTACTGGACGGTAAATTCGCGAAGCCTTATGAATTTTATAAGCTTAAGACTAGACGTCCATGCTCAAAAAGAAATAAGAGCATACGCAGATGCGGCAAGTAAAATATTTGCCGACGTTATGCCGTGGACGTGGGACGCTTTTAATGAAATCTACATAAAGAACAAAAAAGGTCTAAAATCTTTTTGATGCTTTGCGCTACACAAAAAAACGGGCGGGAAATAAAAAATGGATAAAATGTCAAAACACAACTACTCAAGTTTTCTGTTTATAAAATCGGACAAAAAATACAAGCATCTTTTGAAAAATGAAAGAGTAGATGCAAACGAACGACTGGCAAATCTAATAGCTTCCATTCAGGAAAATATATTTTTGCGTACATATCTTTTGACTGGATTACACGCTGAGTGCGATATGCTTATATGGCTTATGGCGCCAAACGTTGATTTCATTCAGGAAACGTGGAGTAAAATTGCAAATACGGGAGCAGGAAAGTATTTTAATTTACATAAATGTTATATTGGACTTTGTAGTTTAGATGACAAGGTACAAACAGAAGAGATTTGTTCCAACGACTTCGGTAAATTGAAATATATGGTAATGCACCCTGTTGTACGCAAAAGAGAGTGGTACGAACTTTCCACCCAACAACAGGCACAATTATACGAGCAAAGAAAGGATACTTTAAAGCAACATCTAGGTATACGTGAACACTTTTTTTACTCTTACGGGCTAGACACACAGGAAATGATTGTAGTAAGAGAATCCGACAATCTGGAAGACTTGGCGGCGGCATCTAAAAAACTTAGGGAACAAAAAATAAAGCTTTACACCAAAATAGACACGCCTTGTATGCTTTGCGTCGGAACGGATTTAATGAATATTTTAAGAAAACTGGGGTAAAGCAAAGTAAAAAATGATGGCAATTAATTGCAAAAAAGAAAAATTAATCCCCCCTCCCCCCCTTTAACAAGGGGGAAAAAAAGAACTCCCCTTTTGGTAAAGGGGGATGCAGGGGGAATTAAAAAACTATGCAAAACAAATTTTACAAACCACAAAAAAAAACAAATTGAGGAAATAATACCGGGGGGAAATAAAATATGAAAGTATTAGGCGTTATAATGGCAGGAGGCAAAGGAGAAAGACTCTATCCTTTGACTAAAGAACGTTCAAAACCAGCTGTGCCTTTCGGAGGTAAATACCGTGTATTAGATTTTGTACTTTCCAATTTTGTCAATTCGGGAATATACTCTTCGTATGTTTTAGTTCAATATATGTCGCAATCTTTAATTGAGTATATGCGTGTAAACTGGCGTTCAACGGGAATTACCAAAAATCATTTTTTAACTGTTGTTCCACCGCAAATGAGACTTGGCGAAATGTGGTATAGAGGAACGGCCGATGCGGTTAGGCAAAATTTGAACCTTATACACGATTTTAAGCCCGACGTAGTTGCCGTTTTTGGAGCTGACCACATTTACAGAATGGACGTGTCGCAAATGATAGACTTCCATAACAAGTCAAAAGCGGACGTTACAATTTCCTCAATTCCGATATCGGTCAAGAAAGCATGCGCTTTTGGCGTACTGTCGGTAGATTCAAAAAATAAAGTTACGGGATTTGCCGAAAAACCGGAAAAACCAAAACCGATACCTTCGGATCCCAAAAACGCCTATGTTTCTATGGGAAATTACATATTTACTTACGATGCGCTTGTTAAAATACTGCAGGAAAAATATGCCGAAGTCCCCGGTCTTGATTTTGGAAGAGGGATACTTCCCTCCATATATAAACGCTATAACGTATTTGCCTACGACTTCCCTTCGCAAAAACTTGCGGGGGT
>DATKZD010000137.1:0-3173 GCA_035528195.1 Elusimicrobiales bacterium | reverse complement strand
CCCCTCCCCCCCTTTAACAAGGGGGAGTTATAAGGAGGCAAAGAGGGGTAATCATCTATATTCCACTTTGTTGGGGCAGTGTGATTTTTCTGCTTTGTTTTTATCCCCCTTGTTAAAGGGGGGGAGGGGGGATTTTCTCCTTGAACAATGTTATCGCTGCTTTGCCAATATATATACCCATCCATATCCATTAATTTTTCTTTTCCTGCTATAAACACTTTTGCAATGGGTTGCCTTAACGAAACATCTATTACTATTTTGCCTGTAACGCAGTTTGTGTTAACCTTTACCTTCTTTACTTGCGGAAAGAAGTGTAAAATTTCTTTTTCTAAACTTTGTGTTTTAACGCAGTTAAATGCGGTACCTGTTTGTACGGATATTTTTCTTTGGATTTCTTCTTTGAGTACACTGTCGGGACAGTGTATTAAAATATCTTTCACTTTCATTGTGCTTAGAACAAAAGCTTTGGTATCTTTTGCCAAGTCAATAATGTTTGGGGTTTGAAGTGCGATTAAAAACAATAGAAGTAAACCCGCCACAAAAAATATAAACTTTTTGGTTTTGCGTCTTTTTTCTTTTAACCGCAACGTAAGTTTTTGTTTCCTGCGTTTTCTCATAGCCGTTACTTTAGATTATATTAAAAATGGAAACCGCAGACGCCCGCAAATGTAGCAAAACATACAAAAAACTTGTAGAGTTTTTTGGGGGAAGTATTATTTTTATAGTGAGGATAAATAACTTGAGGGGAATTTGATGAATGCTAATTACGAAATAGATAAATACGTGAGAAAAACAAATCTGTGCAAAAAACTTTCACAGGACAGAGTCAAATGTCTTGCCTGCGCTCACCAATGCACAATAAACAAAGAAATGCGCGGGATATGCGCTGTAAGGATAAACAAAGACGGAAACCTTATGGCGCCGTATGGATATGTAAGCGGGCTTGGCGTTGACCCAATAGAAAAAAAACCTTTTTTCCATTTTTTACCTTCGGAACCTGCCGTTTCTTTCGGTATGTTCGGGTGTAACTTTAGATGTGAATTTTGCCAAAATTATACCATAAGTCAAGTGATAAAAGATAAAGACATAAAACCGTCTTCACCTGAGCGCATTTCATCAGATAAAATAATAGACTACGCCAAAAAAACTAAAAGCCGAATTATTACTTCCACATATAATGAACCTTTTATAACCATTGAATGGGCGCGTGAAATTTTTCAAAAAGCAAAAAAACAAAATATGTACTGCTGTTTTGTAAGCAACGGTTTTGCAAGCGAAGCATCACTTAAATATATCGCTCCTTTATTGGACGCCTGCAACGTAGATTTAAAAACTTTCAGCGACGAAAATTACAGCCGTGTTACAGGAGGTAGACTTAAACCTGTTTTAGATACCATCATAAGATTAAAGGAAACAGGTATATGGACCGAAGTGATTACGCTTGTAATTAGAGGTTTCAATGATTCGGACGATGAGCTAAACCATATTGCTAAATTTATTGCAGGCGTTTCCAAAGATATTCCGTGGCATGTTACCGCATTTTACCCCGCCTATAAATGGTTGGATAGGGAGCCGACCGAAATGTCCGACTTAAAACGCGCCTATGAAATAGGCAAAGCGAATGGTTTAAATTATGTTTATGCCGGCAACATTACGGGACACGATTTTGAAAATACTTATTGTCCAAAATGCAAAAGTCTGCTTGTTAAACGAAGTGGATTTGGCGTATTGGAAAATAAATTGATGACTGCCGATTCCAAAGCGAAATGTTTTAAATGTAATACCCAAATACCCGGCGTGTGGTAGCAACGGCATAGCGGCGTGTGGTAAGATAAAAACGGGCATGTAGAGAAAGGAGTTTTAGTTATTTTTACAGCCCCAATTTTTTGATGGCGCCTGCATTATTTCTCCAATTGGGACTTACCTTAACTTCAATTTGCAGGATTGTTTTTTTACCGCTAAATTTTTCTATTTCTTTTTGGGCGTTTTCGCGTAACTGTTTAATTGCTTTTGCGCCCTTACCTATTATAATGGGTTTTTGACTTTTGCGTTCAACGTACAAATTAGCTTTTATGAAATTATTTGTCTCACGTTCCTTAAATTCTTCTATTGTAACTGCGCAGGAATAAGGTATTTCTTCCTTATAAAGATGAAAAATTTGTTCACGGATAAATTCTGCGGCGTAAAATCTTTCCCACCTGTCTGTCCATTGGTCTTTGGGATAAAACGGTTCATGCTCGGGTAGATAAGTGACTATTCTATTTAAAAAATTTCTCACCCCGGTACCGTTTAAAGCGGAAATTTTAAATACTTCTCTAAAATTATGTATCTTTTTGTATTCTTCTTCCATTCGGGCAACTTTAAGGGGGGGGATTTTATCTATTTTGTTTATAATTAACACAGACGGTATGTCGGTCTGTTGTATTTTTTGCACCAATTCCAGGTTGATTTTATTGTCGGGGCCTTCATCTGTAATGAAAGCGATTACATCTGCGCTTTGCCTTATTGCGGTAAGTGAAGATGAAACCATAAATTTTTGCAGTTGATATTCGGGCGCAATGTAGCCCGGGGTATCTAGAAAAATTGCCTGATAAGTTTCGGTATTTTTCATTACCATTATATTTTGTCTTGTAGTTTGCGGTTTTGGCGTTACTATTGAAAGTTTTGAGCCCGCAAGCTGATTTAAAAGAGTGGATTTCCCCGCATTGGCAGGTCCTACAAGTACTATGAACCCGCATTTAAAATTTTCCACTATTGCTGCTCCGTTTAACTTAAGTTTATTTAAAACAACCACAATTAGAATAAAGACAGCCCGCAAAAGGACTGCCTTTATTTTACCGTTTTATGAGATAGATTTTTTAACTCCAAAGAGGGAGTCCTGTTTTTTTATCTGTTTTTCTTATTTTTGCAGGCCCTATCAATTCCTGAATAAGAACTTCGCATGCAAAAACTTTAGCTCCTGCCATAAGATGTCCACCGAATGCCTGATTTTTTTCGTTTCCTACAGTTACGTGGATATGAGCCATAGGGCGTGAATCCATAATGCTTATGTTGCCTATAAGATTTAAAATTTCAAAATCACCCTCGTGGGTGTGCTTAATGTATTTTCTCTTTTTTTGGTCATAAAAACCAACGGTTAAGTCTTTAATTGCACCGATAGCCCATATGGTTCC
>DATKZD010000136.1:0-3681 GCA_035528195.1 Elusimicrobiales bacterium | reverse complement strand
CATCATATCCATGGTTACGGCACCGAGTATTTTGCATCTTTGACCGCCGATTAAAACATAACCTTCGTTGGAAAGATTTCTTGAATAACCATCCCCGTAGCCCACCGGTATTGTTGCAATGCGGGTTAAACTTTTACATTTATGCGTTCGGCCGTAGCTTATACTCTCGCCTTTGCCTGCGTATTTCAAAAATACTATTTTGGACTTTAAGCTTAAAATGGGTTCAAATCCTTTTATCAATCCGTATACCGCCGCACCCGGTCTTACCATGTCAAAATGAGTTTGACGGTATTTCACCATAGCGTAGGAATTATCGCAGTGTTTAAAACCTGTGGGAATTTTTTGGCGTTCACACTCATTAGCCAACTCCCGAAATTGTTTTAATTGAAATTTTGTGTAGGAAGTGTCTGTATCTACGCTGGAAAAATGAGTATATATTCCCTCTATTTTTACAAACGGGTTAGAGGATAAAAATTTAAGCGTTTTTAATGCTTTTGGTTTTCTGGGGCCTATTCTTCCAAGTCCGGTATCTATTTTAACGTGGCATTTGGCTTTAACTTTTAACTTTTTTGCCGCCTGAGATAGTTCTTTTGCCGCTCTTAAACTTGCTACCGTTACCGACAAATCGTGTTTCAGCGCTGTCTCAAAAGAAGAAAAAGGGTAAATGCTGCCCAGTACAAGTATGGGTAGTTTTATACCGCTGTTTCTAAGTAAAATTCCTTCTTCTATTAAAGCTACCGCAAAACCGTTTAACAGTTTTTCTTTTTGCGAAATTTTTGCAAGTTCAATCGCTCCGTGCCCGTAGGCATCTGCTTTTATTGAAAGCATTAGTTTACATTTGTTTCCGATAATTGCACGCGCTTTTTTAAAATTATTCCTAAATGCCGATAAGTTTATTTCGGCTTTAGTGGGACGGAGATTGGGTATTTGGGTTGGTGTTAATTTCATTTTTGTTAAAATTTGCAATCAAATTGAAACAGACGGTCAAAACGCTATGACGGTTTCTTCGGCCTCTTTTGCCACGGTTTGCATTTCTAAATTATCAAAGCGGGTGCTTCTGCTGTCAAAGTAAAGTTCTATGTTGCCCACAGGTCCGTTTCTTTGTTTTGCTATAATCAAATTTGCCTTCGTCTCCAACTCAGGATTATCTCTGTTATAGTATCCCTCGCGGTGAATTAAAGCTACTAAATCCGCATCCTGCTCCAGCGAACCCGATTCGCGCAAGTCCGATAATTGCGGTTTATTTCCTTCACGTGAACGCTCTTCGGTTTTACGGTTAAGCTGAGACAATGCAAGAACGGGAATGTTTAGCGTTCTTGCTAATTCTTTTATTTTTCTTGAAATTTCCGATACTTCCTGCTGACGGTTTTCGTGCCGTTTGCCCGGCCCCTGCATAAGCTGAATATAGTCAATTATTATAAGCCCAAGTTCCATATCTTTTTGTTTTAATTCGCTGGCAAGTCGTCTAGCTCGCATGCGAATATCAGTGATAGTTAGTCCGGGCGAATCGTCTATCCAAATGGGAGCTTGCGCAAGTTTACCCAACTCACGGGTTAAATCAGTCCATTTTGAACGTTCAAACATACCCGTTCTTACCTTATGAAGATTTGCCCTTGCACCGCTGCATACCATACGCTGAAAAATGCTTTCCTTGCTCATTTCCAAAGAAAAAATAGCAACCGGAAATTTTTTCTTTTCGGCAGTTGAAGCATTATAAGCTATGTTTAATGCCATTGCCGTTTTACCCTGACTCGGACGGGCGGCAAGTATTACAAAATCGGACTTTTGCAGTCCTCCTGTCATTGTGTCAAATCTTGTAAACCCGGTAGGTACTCCCGTTACCGCCTCTTTTCTTAAATTAGCGGTTTCAATACGTTCCAACACGATTTGGGATAATTCTTTGGCGTGAGTAAAATTTTTAAGTTCCTGTTCCTGACTTACGTTTAGAATTTTTTCCTGCGCAGTATCTAGAAGTTCCTCGGGAGGATTTTCTTCGTTATAACAGCTTTCTATTATCTTGGAAGAGGTGTTTATCAATTGCCGCAATATGGATTTATTGTGGACAATCTGCGCATAATGCTCTACGTGAGCTGCACTGGAAACTTTTTCCAAAAGTTCTGAAAGATAAGTTTCTCCCCCTATTTCACCTAGCTTTTTTCTTTTTTTCAGTTCCTCCGTAATAGTTACCAAATCCACTGCGCTGTTTTTTTCAAAGAGGTCTTTTATTGCCCTAAATATAACTTTGTGTTTATTGTGGTAGAACTGGTGTTCCTTTAAGGTGTCCATTGAGCGCTCAATGGCCTGCGGTTCTATAAGCATTGCTCCAAGAACAGCCATTTCGGCTTCCAATGACTGGGGTGGTAGTTTGTCGCTCAAAGCTGCCATAATATTGCTCCCAATAGATTAGTGGATAGTTTAAAAATTACAGGGAAAATAGCGCAAAATATTTATTTGCTTTTCTCCTGCCAAAGACACCGAAACCCTGTCTAAACAGGGTTTCAATAAAATTTTAGCAAATAACAGGCACCCCTCAACAAGTCGTTTTTATGCTTTTTTCGGGACTATTTTGACTGTTACCAAAGCTTTTGCCTGTCTTGTTGTTTCCAAAAAAACCGTCACTTTGGTTTCGCCTATTGTTTTAATTGGATGTTCCAAATTTATGTTGTCTTTGGTTATTTCAAATCCGGATGCTTTTAAACTTTTTAAAATATCGGTTTTACTTACCGAACCGAAAATTTTATCTTCTTCATCTTCGGTTTTTGTTACCTTGCGCGTGAAAGAAAGAGTTACTTCGTTCATTTTTTCGGCAGATTGTTTTGCTTTTTCAAGTTCTTTGGCAAATCTTTTCTTTCTCCTCTCCTCGCCTAACTTCCAGTTTTTCAAAGCTCCTTCGGTTGCAAGTTCAACCAAACCCTTGGGCAAAAGGTAATTCCTGGCATAACCGTCACGCACGGTTTTTATATCGCCCATTAGTCCTAAACTTTCTATATTTTTCTTCAAAATAACTTTCATGTTAAGATCCTTTAAGTGTTCGTATACGGTAAAAATCCTAAATTTCTAAGCCTTCGGATTGCGCTGGTTATTTGTCTTTGATGTTTGGCACAAGTTCCCGTTATCCTGCGCGAAAGCATTTTACCGCTATCCATAGTGAAGCTTTTTGCAAGTTGCACGTTTTTATAGTCCAGCGTGTTTATTTTATCCGCACAAAGCCTGCATACTTTACGTCTGCGTTCATACGGTCTAAATTTTTTTGTATATCTCGGTCTTTGTACGGCTGATGTTCTAGCCGGTGTCGATGTCGGTCTTTGTACGGCTGATGTTCTAGCCGGTGCCGATGTCGGTCTCGGTGTGGGTGTCGATCCTTCTGTTTGTGTTTTGTTTTCTGTCATATTTTTTTATCCTTATAAAAATTAAAACGGCACGTCATCTAAATCCGTTGCTGTTTCGGCAGATTCGTTTTTAGACGGGGAAACAGGAGCGGTACTTTGACTTTGGGTCGCCTCTTGTTGCTTTGCATATTCTCCTGTAGGAGAATATGCAAGAAATTGCAATCTGCGTGATGTTATTATTATGTTTTTGCGTTTTTGACCGGATTTATCGGTCCATTCTTCAAGCGTGAGTCTGCCCTCAACGTGGACAGGGCTGCCTTTTTTTAATTTTTCCTTGCATCTTTCTGCAGCA
>DATKZD010000135.1:0-3832 GCA_035528195.1 Elusimicrobiales bacterium | reverse complement strand
ACCAAAAGCAACTCATTTGGCTGCGTATTTGCTAATGATGCGCGGTAACAAAATGAGCTACATGAAACTTATTAAACTTATGTATTTGGTTGACAGACAATCCCTTTTAAAACGGGGAAGGCCTATTACTTTCGATTGTTACTACTCTATGAAATACGGACCTGTTTTAAGTAGAACACATGATTTGATAACCGAAGATATAGCTCCCGAAGAAACGACTTTGTGGAGTAAATATATATCCAATCCTATGGGAAATAAAGAAGTAAGACTCAAAAAAAAACCTAGTTTTGACGAACTTTCCAATGCTGAAATTTCTATCATAAAAGACATCTTTAGGAAATATGGGCATATGAAAAGATGGGAACTAGTCGATTTACTTCATAAAAACCTACCGGAATGGAAAGACACCAAAAATAGTTCTATCCCAATACACTACAAAGACATTTTAAAAACATCAAAAAAATCGAAAAAAGAAATAGAACACATAATCAGCGATATAGAAAGCATTTCTACAATGGACGACATACTGGAGACTTAATGCTGACCGTTGCTGATACTATTTTGATACCCACGCACAGTAATCCTATTCGGCATTTATGGATAATACTAGCAAAAGCGAAGCAAAATCCCGAAGAAGCGATAATTGTAAACATTACCACACAACGCAGTGATTCGGATAAAACCACTATTTTAAAACCCAGCGAACATCCTTTTATCAAACATACTTCCAACGTTAATTTTGCCGATGCCCGTATTGCCAACATAAAACATTTAGAAAAAGCTGTGCGTAAAGAAATTGCCATAAAAAAAGATCCCTTAAGCGCAAATTTGTTAAATAAAATACAAAAAGGTTTATTAAAATCCCCTCATACCCCAAACAAAATAAAGAAATTACTTATAGAAACATTAAAACATAACTAGCAAAATTAATATAACAACAGCGCTAGAAAATACTCTCCAAAATCCTGCGTAAAAACAAAAAAATAATTTTCAAAACGATAACGAAGTAATATAAAAAATGTGTTGTACCTTGTACAAGTTAAGTAATTCGATGACAGATTTATTATTACACCCCTCACCTAAAAAAATATATCATGCCTGTACAAGTTAAGTAATTCGATGACAGATTTATTATTACACCCCTCACCTGCAGTTCGGAAAGTTCTTCTATAAAATTAGGACTTTCCTCACTGCTTCCTCTCCCGCAGGGGGAGAGGAGTTTTCCAATCTTTCCCCTTCGCCCATTGCTCCTGCCTGCCATCAGGCAGAGGCACCCAGTCTTAAAACGTAAACTTGCGCAACTAGACTAGACCCCTGCCAACAGATTGCAGGGGCGACATCAACGGTAACAGGTGGGGAACGTAAACACGACTGTGTCGTGCGCGGGAATGGCATATGCGGGGGAAATTTAAAGAAATAAAATCCCCCCTGCATCCGTTCTGTATATTTAGTGGATGTTTACAGCAATAAATAAAAAAGAGAGAAGGTAAAATAAAAAAAGTTGCTCAGGGGCTCCAGCTGGGGGTGAAAGAATTTCCGGGAAGTTTACCTACTAAATGCGGGGCGCTTCCGTCGGAATCCATTACAAAAATCTCACGCTTGCCGTTACGGGTAGAGGTAAAAGCAATAAATCTGCCGTCGGGCGACCAACTGGGATCTTCGTTTGAGCCGGCATTGCGGGTAAGGCGTCTTATTCTAAATCCGGTAATATCTACTAAATAAATATCTAAATTATCCTTACTGCTTATGCGCCCTGAAAATGTTATCCACTCGCCCGTGGGCGACCATTTAGGGGAATCGCACCAGTTCAATCGTGTCAACCTTTGAATTTTGCCTGTTGCAAGTTCCATTATATGTATTTGCGGATTTCCGGATCTGTCCGATATAAAAGTTACAAATCTACCGTCGGGTGAATAACCTGCCGAACTTTCAACGGAGCGTCTGTGGGTAAGTCTTGTTAGTTTTTTGGTTTCCATATTCATCAAATAAATGTTGGGGTCCCTTCCGTGTGAATGCGTAAGCACCATACTTTTTCCGTCGGGCGAAAATCCACCGGGTAAATTTATACCACGTAAAACCGAAACAGGATTGACTGTTTTGTTGACAAGATTAATTTCGTATAAATCGGGATTTCTTCTCTTATAGGTAGTGTAGTAAAGTTTATTTCCGTCAGGCGACCATTTAGGCAAAAGAGCGATTGATTTATCGTTGGTTAAACGTATTAGATTTTCGCCGTCATAATCGCATACATAAATTTCTTTTTTCTTCGTGCTGTTGTTTGCAAATGCGATGCGTGTTCTGGCTATACCTTTTTTGCCGGTCAGTTTCCATACTACGTAATCGCTAAAAACGTGCGCTCCGCGCTTTACACTGTTTTTTTTGCCCTTGTAGTATTTTTCCACTATCTTTTTTCCGGATTTAACGTCCGAAACTTTAACTCTAATCATCCAGCGTTTTTCGTCTTGGGCATAAGCAACTCTGCCTTCTACAACATAGTTTGCGTCCTGTTTTTTAAGCGCCTTGAAATCTACCTGCGGTGCATCCTGTTCTTCTACGTCAAAGTAACGGCAATACATAAGGTCGGCCCTTATTGTGCTTTGAAGATTTTCAGCAATGACCTTTTCGGTTTCGTCGTCTTTATTTAACAGAGCGAATTTATTTATGACGATTTTCAATTTATTTTGGGGTTTTAAGTAGGATGTCAGCCCGATAAAAATGTCCGCCTGACTCCAGGCAAACACAATACCGAATGATAGCGCAGCAAGTGTAATAAGCGTTTTTTTCATTTTATATTATTGCGTCGTTACCGAAATGTTTTAAGTCCCTGTCTGCCGCTAGGCAGGGGAACCCAATTAAATAAGTTCAAATTATGGCAGCGTTTTTAACTTTTCCAATTCGCCCTTTGCTATATTGGCTTCAGGATAATTAGGAAAATCCTGAACGATGGATTTTAGATAAGTAACCGCTTCCTTTTCTTTTGACTTATCCCCCATTTTTAAAAGACTTTGGGCATATTTAAGCCGTGCAGAAGCAGTGTAGCGACTGTCTTTATGTTTGGTTAAAACTTTTGCATAATTTACGGCGGCCTTTTGCCAATCTTTTAAACCCCAATATGCATCACCCAAATAGTACATAGCGCTTTCGGTAAATTCCGCATCGGGATATTTTTCAAGGTACAAACTAAATCCCTCTACGGCGCGCTCGTATTCTTTTTGCATCAGATAAGCGTGCGACTGCGAATATAATTTAGTCGGAAGCATTATTTTTGCCTCGCTGTCTTTTTGCTCCAACGCACTCGTAGTCATAGATTTCAAGTCGTCAAGTTTAGCGGATATTTCCGACATTCTGGTGTTTGCGTCTTTGGAACTTTCGGAATTTTGCATTAAGTCCGACGAGAGAGTATCCATCCTTGCGCTTAGTGATGCCTGATTTTCGTTAATCTGTTCAAGTTTTTCGTTAAACACATTGAGCTGGTGATGCACGTCTTTTATACTGCTTTGCGTAGCAATACAACCGCAAAGCAAAGTAATGGGCAATAATAAAAAGGCCGCCGTTTTTTTCATTTATCTTTTCCTTAATCCGTCAATTTATCTTTTTCTTAATTTTGTTTCCGTGCGTCTGTTTTCGGTCCAGCATGATTCCGAAGATTCATAACAGAGCGGTTTTTCTTTGCCATAGGATATCGTGGTTATAGAACTTGCGGGCATACCCATACGGATGTAATATGTTCTCACCGTATTTGCGCGTTTTTGACCTAAAGCAATGTTGTATTCTATGGTTCCGCGTTCATCGCAATGTCCCTCTATTAATAAATCGTAACCGGGCATAGCTT
>DATKZD010000134.1:0-9074 GCA_035528195.1 Elusimicrobiales bacterium | reverse complement strand
TTAAATACCGAAAGGGGATCGCTTTTAGTTTTTTCCTTTATGATATCCAGGGCACCGTATACTATTTTTTCTGCTGCCATTTTTTTGCCTTTTTTAAGCAATTTATTTACAAATCTGGAAATAAGCACCGAATTGTACTTAAAATCAGATTCGGGTAATCCTCTTTTCTCTCTTGGTTTTAAACCTTTTCTTGGCATAACTTAATACTCCCGTAAAAATTTAGTAAAAATCTCTTTTTTATTTTTTGGCTTCTTTAGGCCGTTTAACTCCGTAAAGCGAACGTCCCTGTTTACGGTTTTCAACTCCTGCGGTATCTAACGTACCGCGCACGATATGATAACGCACACCCGGCAAATCCTTGACACGGCCACCCCTTACCAAAACGATTGAATGCTCCTGTAAATTATGTCCTATACCCGGAATGTAGGCAGTGGCTTCAACTTTAGAAGTCAATTTTACTCGCGCTACTTTTCTAAGAGCCGAGTTAGGTTTTTTTGGGGTTGTGGTATAAACCCTGGTACAAACCCCGCGCCTTTGCGGACATGACTTTAATGCAGGCGACTTGGTTCTTTCTGTCTGTTTTTTTCGCGAATGTCTTATTAGTTGATTAATTGTCGGCATTATTAAACTAAACTCCTTCTTTAAGATTTTGGAACTTCCGATTTTAAAGCACGCACAGCCATTCCGGTTCCCGCAGGAATCAAATGCCCTACGATGACGTTTTCTTTAAGTCCTTTCAAGTAGTCTATCTGGCCGGTTATGGCAGCGTCGGTTAAAACCTTGGTTGTTTCCTGAAAACTTGCCGCAGATATAAACGATTCGGAAGCAAGCGATGCTTTGCTGATGCCCAGTAAAATTGTCTCACCCTGGGCTTCCTGTTTTTTGTCCGCATGCACTTTTTTATTTATTTCTTTGAAAACCGATTTGCTGACTATTTCGCCTTTGAGTAAAGTTGTATCGCCGCTGTCTAAAATTTTAATATTGTTTAACATTTGGCGTACGATTACTTCAATATGCCTATCGTTTATGGTAACACCCTGTAGACGGTAAACTTCCTGAATTGCGTTAAGTAAAAATTCCTGAGCTTCTTTTATTCCTTTTACGTGCAACACGTCATGAGGATTAATTGCACCGTCGGTTAATGTTTCGCCGACGCTAATTTTATCTCCCTCATAAACAAAAAGATGTTTTCCGTGCGGAATGCTGTATTCTTCGGTATGTCCGGTTTCTTCGTTTCTTACCAAAACTTCAACTAAACCTTTGGGTGAAGTTTCAAGGCTGACTATACCCTCTATTCCTGAAATTACAGCGGGATTTTTAGGTTTTCTTGCTTCAAAAAGTTCGGCTACCCTCGGAAGTCCTCCCGTAATATCTTTAGTCGCAGAAAGTTCCTGCGGAATTTTTGCGATAATATCGCCTAACGAAACTTCATCACCGGCATCAACAAGTAAAGTGGTATCTATCGGGAGAGGATAAGATTTGCTCTTTTTACCTTTTTTGCTTTTTTGAACAATTGTAGCTCTAGGATTTTTTTTGCTTTCTCTGCTACCCGTGATGCGTCTTTCAATAACTCCGGTAACTTTATTTCTTTCCTCGTGAAGAGTTATGCCTTCTACAATGTCGTGAAGACGCATAACTCCATCCGTTTCCGCAATGATAGGAAGTGAGTGAGGATCCCATTCCGCCAAAAGTTTTCCGTTGGAAACTTTTTCCCCGTCGGCAATATAAACTACTGCTCCGTAATGTATTTTGTGTTCCTTCATACTTTTTGCAGAATGCACTTCCAATATACCGTTTCTTGAAATACAAATTTTATTTCCAGCGCGATTTGTAACAAGTTTTACGTCGTTGTAGACAACTTTGCCTGCACCGTCAGCAAGAGCCTGAGAACGGCTTAAAACACGTGATGCAGTACCCCCGATGTGGAATGTTCTTAGAGTAAGCTGTGTACCCGGTTCGCCTATTGATTGGGCGGCAATAATTCCTACCGCTTCACCGATATTTACCTTTTCCCAAGTCGCTAAATTTATGCCGTAACATTTACTGCAGATTCCATATTCGGTTTCGCAAGTAAGCACTGAACGTATTCTTAAACTGACAAGTTCACTTTTAGCTATCTCATCAGCCATTTTGGAGGTGATCATCTCACCTTCTTTTACTATTATCTTTTCTTTTTTATCTTTCGTTTTGACTGCAACGGTTTCAAGCGAAACTCTACCGACTATGCGTTCCTTTAAGGGTTCAATTATTTCTTCTCCGCTAGTTAGCGATGTAGCGGTTATACCGTTTATGGTACCGCAGTCTTCTTCCGTGATAACAAGGTTATGGGCAACATCAACAAGTCTTCTGGTTAAATAACCGGCATCTGCAGTTTTCAATGCGGTATCCGATAAACCTTTTCGTCCGCCGTGAGTAGAAATAAAGTATTCCAATACGGATAATCCCTCTCTAAAATTGGATAAAACAGGGTTTTCTATAATTTCGCCGATTCCGCCTGTGAGTTTTTTTTGAGGTCTTGCCATCAAACCTCTCATACCCGCCAACTGTCTTACCTGCTGGCGTGAACCTCTTGCGCCGGAATCCGACATAAGAAAAATTGAGTTAAACCGCGCAACGTCCTTTTTGTAAGGAGCATGTTCGGCCTTGTTCATTTCTTCAAAAAGTTTATCGGCCACTTCGTCTCCCACACGCGTCCAAATATCTACGACTTTATTGTATCTTTCACCTTCGGTTATAATTCCGGATTCCGCCTGTTTTTGTATGGACGCCACTTTTCTGCTAGCTTCTAAAATATACTTTTCTTTGACAGCGGGAACGGTCATATCCGCTATTGAAATAGAAAGACCTGATCTGGTAGCAACATCGTAGCCCAGTTTCATTACGCCGTCTAAAAGTTTTACAGTTTCAGAACCGCTGTAACGTTTGTCTTTGTAACAGGTTTCCACTATTTTTGAAAGACTTTTTTTATCAATATCTTTGTTTACAAATTTCCAATTTGTAGGAAGTTCGGTATTAAAAATAACTCTGCCTACCGAGATGTAATCTTTCCACGCTTGAGGGTTTCTAAAATCTTTTTTACTTAAACCCTCTTCTTGAATTTCGTTTATTCCGCGTATTTTTATTTTTGCGTGAGGACTTAATCTGCCCTTTTGGTACGCCGAGTAAGCCTCTTCGGAATCTGAAAATATCATTCCTTCGCCTTTTTCGTTATCTTTGATTTTCGTTAGATAGCCGATTCCCAAAACAATATCATGTGCGGGCGCAGTTATCGGTTTGCCCGAAGCGGGAGATAAAATGTTATTGGTAGACATCATAAGCATCCTTGCTTCAAGCTGTGCTTCCAAAGATAAAGGAACGTGAACCGCCATTTGGTCACCGTCAAAGTCAGCGTTGAAAGCGGCACAGGTTAAGGGATGGAGCTGAATTGCTTTACCTTCAATTAAAACGGGTTCAAATGCCTGAATACCGAGTCTGTGTAAAGTAGGTGCGCGGTTTAACATTACAGGATGGTTTTTTGTAACATATTCCAATATGTCCCACACTTCAGGGCGTACCCTTTCCAACATTTTTTTTGCGGCCTTTAAAGTAATGCCCTGCCTGCGCATTAATTCTCCGATAATAAATGGTTTAAAAAGTTCTAAGGCCATCAACTTGGGAAGTCCGCATTGATTCATTTTAAGACTTGGGCCGACAACGATAACCGAACGACCGGAATAGTCTACGCGTTTTCCCAAAAGGTTTTGTCTAAATCTGCCGTGTTTTCCCTTAATAACATCGGAAAGAGATTTAAGAGGTCTTCCGCCGGCACCAATAAAAAATTTACCTCTTGCACCGTTTTCTATCAGCGCATCTACAGCTTCCTGAAGCAATCTTTTTTCGTTATATATCATAACTTCAGGAGCTCTTAAAGCTTCAATGTGTTTCAAACGGTTGTTTCTGTTTATTATTCTACGATACAAGTCGTTTAAATCGGATGCTGCAAATCTACCGCCTTCTAACGGAACCAAAGGTCTTAAATCCGGAGGAATAACGGGCAGCTGAGATATAATCATCCATTCAGGTTTATTATCGCTTGCTTTAAATTCTTTCATCGTTTTTATGCGTCGTAATAACTTAGATCTATCTACGTCGGAAACAACTATTTTAAGTTCTTCATGAAGTTTGGAAATTTCAGTATCAAAATCTATATTTGTAAGCAATGTTTGTATAGCACGCGCACCGATATCAACCTTTAGTTTTGCACCGTATTTTTTGCGTGCGCTCCTAATTTGTGTATCAGTCAATAAATCACACTTTTTTAAATCTATCCTACCGGTTACAGGGTCTATGATATTTTCCAAAACAACGTAACTGGCATAATAGACAACTCTTTCCAGGTCGGAAGCTCTCATGTTTAAAAGCAAACCTATTCTTGAAGGAGTTTTTCTCAAAAACCAAATATGCGCTACGGGAACCGCTAAGTCAATGTGCCCCATTTTATCTCTGCGGACTTTACTTTCCGTTATTTCAACTCCGCAACGGTCGCATACCATACCTTTATATTTAACCCATCTGTATTTGCCACAGGAACATTCATAATCTTTGATAGGTCCAAAAATCCGTTCACAAAAAAGTCCGTCTCTTTCAGGTTTGAGAGTACGATAGTTAATAGTTTCGGGCTTTTTAACCTCGCCGCTTGACCACGACTTAATACTGTCGGGACTTGCGATACCTAATTTAATAGCATCAAAATCCAGAAAATTCATTTCAGCAGCTTTCTTTGCTTTCTTTGTTTTTCCAAAAACGTTTGACATTATTTAAATTCTCCTATGCCCCTTTTTTAAAAGGACTATTTCTTGACAATCTTCGCTGTTTTTTTACCGGATGCTTTCTTTTGAACCCGGGGGTTCTCATTTTTTGGCTGTTCTCCGACCTTGAGCAAATCAATACTGAGTCCTAAAGATTGAAGTTCTTTTACCAGCACCTTAAATGATTCAGGGATGCCGGGCGCCTGAGGTGTGTCTCCCTTTATTATCGCCTCGTACATTTTAGTTCGGCCAACGAAGTCGTCTGATTTAACCGTTAAAAATTCCTGTAAAGTATATGTTGCGCCGTATCCTTCCACCGCCCAAACTTCCATTTCTCCAAATCTTTGTCCGCCGAATTGTGCTTTTCCTCCAAGCGGTTGTCTTGTAATAAGACTGTAAGGTCCGGTAGATCTTGCGTGTACTTTATCTTCTACGAGGTGGATAAGTTTCATTACGTACATATAGCCGATGGTTACCTTTTCTGAAAAAGGTTCTCCTGTTCTGCCGTCATGCAATGTAATACGGCAATATTCGTCCGGAAGATATTCTTCGGGTACTCCCTTTTTGCGCAGAGTATCTTTTGCAAGTTTTATTTTTTCTCTTACTTCCTCTTCCGTTGCTCCGTCAAATACGGGACATATCATTTGCGTATTCAACTGCTTTCCCGCCCAACCGAGCATAGTTTCTAAAAGTTGTCCCACGTTCATACGGGAAGGAATACCGAGAGGCGAAAGAACAATATCTAAAGGAGTGCCGTCGGGCATATAAGGCATATCTTCTTCCGGTAAAATTTTAGCAACTACTCCTTTGTTACCATGTCTTCCCGAAAGTTTGTCTCCAACATTGAGTTTTCTTCTTGAAGCTATGTAAACCTTTACGGTTTTATTTACCGTAACCGCCAAATCATCACCTTGTTTGCCGAGCTCTTGTTCGCGTTCATATTCAGCATTGATTTTTTTATCCATCAGTTTGAAAAATAAATTTATTTTCTCTTCTTCTTTTTTTCTGGAAGATGCAGCTTTATGAATTTCTTTTATGCTTTGCAATGCGGATTTTTTCTGTTCCCTTAAGTTTTCTATATCCAGTTTCCACTTTTCTTCCAGCTCTTTCATACGGGTTTTTTCTTCAGCTTTTGTAAGTTTTTCTTTCCTTACAAATATCCTGGTTCCCATAACTTTGCCGCTAAGACCGGGAGGAACTTTGAGCGATGCATCAACGACGTCTTCCGCTTTTTTTCCGAAAATAACTTTTAAAAGTCTCTCTTCGGGAGTTAATTGCTGTTCGCCTTTTGGTGTCACCTTACCCACAAGTATATCCCCGTGGCTTACTACCGTTGCGGGAACGACTATTCCGTTTTCATCCATATGGCTTAAAGCTTCCGCCCCGACGTTAGGTATGTCGCGTGTAATTTCTTCCGAACCGAGTTTAGTACTTCTTGCTTCGCATTCAAATTCATGCAAGTGGATGGAAGTAAAAACATCCTCTCTAACAAGACGTTCCGAAACCAAAATAGCATCTTCGTAGTTATATCCTTCCCAACTTAAGAAACCGACCAGCAAATTTCTTCCCAAAGCAAGCTGTCCGTCTTTCATACCGGGACCGTCAACAAGGATATCTCCTTTTTTAACCGTGTCTCCGGTTTTTACGAGAGGATTTTGGTTTACGCACGTATCCTGGTTGGATCTTTTATATTTAGTTAGTCTATAAACATCAACTTTTTGAGTGCCGCTATCTGCTTCAATGGCAATGATATTGGCATCGGAAAAAATTACTTTTCCGCCGCGCTGAGCCGTCATACTTGAACCCGAATCTCTTGCAATATCCACCTCAATGCCGGTTCCGACAAAAGGGTATTCGGTATTAAGCAACGGCACCGCTTGCCTTTGCATGTTACAACCCATCAAAGCACGGTTTGCATCATCATGTTCCAAAAACGGAATAAGCGCTGCAGAAACCGAAATAACCTGCAAAGGAGAAATATCCATATAATCCGTTTCTTTAGGAGAAATTATGGGATAGTCTGCTCTGTACCTTGCGTAAACGGTTTTTGATACAATGTTTCCTTTATCATCTATCGGAGTATTGGCCTGGGCTACTTTGTATTCATCTTCGTGGTCTGCAGTTAAAAAATCTATTTTTTTCGTTACGGTACCATTTATAACCCTCCTGTAGGGGGATTCTAAAAGACCGTATTCGTTAATTCTTGCATAACAGGCAAGCGAAGTTATAAGACCAATATTTGGACCTTCGGGAGTTTCAATGGGACAGACACGTCCGTAATGAGTGTGATGAACGTCACGCACTTCAAAGCCTGCGCGTTTTCTGTTAAGTCCGCCCGGTCCCAATGCGGAAAGTCTTCTTTTATGGATAAGTTCAGCCAGGGGATTTACTTGATCCATAAATTGAGATAGCTGACTTGTTCCGAAAAATTTTCTAGTAATTGCCTGCACCGACTGAGCATTGACCATAGCACGTGGAGTTAAAGTTTTGTCTTCTTTATTCATTTTGTCACGCACCGAGCGCGCCATTTGGGCAAGTCCTACGCGTATCTGATTTTCCAAAAGCTCTCCGATTGCGCGAACTCGTCTGTTTCCGAGGTGGTCAATATCGTCAACGCCAAAATGGTATGGCTTATCTTTGTAATGCATACTGGCCTGACTGCTGTTTAAGGAAAGCAAATACTGCAGTGTTACGATTACGTCCTCAAGGCAAAGAGTGCGCTTTTTTTCGGAAGGAATGGAAAATTTAGGACTTATTTTTGCCAGTCTTTCGTACAACGGCATTAGTTTTTTATTTAATTTATATCTTCCGACATAGCTTAAATCGTACCTTCTTAAATTGTCAAATAACAAATTTTCCAAAAATTGCTCCGCCTGTTCTTTTACTATAAAATCCTGTCCGCGAAGTTTTTTATAAATTTCCTGTAAAGCTTCTTTAGTAGATTTAGAACTATCCTTTCTATTTTCCAGCGTAAACAAAATAGCGGGGTTTTCCTGTTTAGGATTTCCCATTATTATGCTCACTTTTTTTACTTTTCTTTCAATAAACAGTTTTAAAGTTTTATCATCTATTGGAGTAATATGTTTTTCGTCTAAATTCCATAAAACTTCGCCCGTGGATTTATCTACGACGTCTTCTACCGCATAACTTCCTATGATGTGGTCTGCGTTTTGAGGTTTTACCTCCACATCTTCAAACGGATAAAATGTTTTTAAAATTTCCGAATTATTTTCAAGTCCGCAGGCGCGCAGGAAAGTAGTAGCTAAAATTTTCTTTTTCCTATCTAATCTAACCCAAAGCGTATTTGAAATATCAAATTCAAATTCTACCCATGCGCCGCGGTAAGGTATAATCCGCGCAAAAAATAATTGTTTACCTACAGTTGACTGCTTTTTATCTTCGTCATTTTCAAAAATAACTCCAGGCGAACGGTGCAGCTGACTTACTATGACTCTTTCGGCGCCGTTGAAAACAAAACAACCATTTTCGGTCATAAGAGGTAAATCGCAAATGGTTACGTCCTGATCTATGACAGTTTGTAGTTTACCGCTTTTCTTTTTTGCCGAAAGCCGCAACCATACTTTAAGCGGAGCCGAGTAAGTACCGTCCCTTACGGAAGCTTCGTTCGGAGTTAAATACTTGGGAGTGCCCAATTCGTAGTGTAAATAGTTAAGACGCATACTGCCGTCAACCGCCTCTATTGGAAATACATCTAAAAATATAGCCTCAAGTCCTAGGGGTTTGCGTTTGCGCGGATGCACGTCAGCTTGCAAAAAAGCCTCAAAAGACTTTTTTTGCATTTCAAGCAAATTGGGCATTTCCAGTGTTTTAGTGATACTACCGAAATTAAGTTGCTTCATCTATACCTCTTTTTTCAGTTCTGCTTTATATTCTGATTTCCGACAGAACCGTACGGTACTAAATTTTTAAATACGCTTTGGAGCTAACAATAACTTAACCTTCCCATAGGGAAAGACTAAGTTATCGGTTGTTATTTAAGAGAAATTTTTGCGCCGGCTGTTTCTAATTTTTTCTTCATTTCTTCCGCTTCAGCTTTTGCAACATTTTCTTTTACTGCTTTTGGTGCGCCTTCTACTAATTCTTTGGATTCTTTTAATCCTAAACCGGTAATTGCTCTTACTTCTTTAATAACAGCTATTTTTTTGGAATCGTCTGCAAGTCCGTCCAACATAACGTTTACTTCGCTTTTTTCTTCGGCTGCTGCTTCACCTGCGCCTGCCGCTGCTGGAGCCGCCATAACTGCACCCATTGCGGGGGCTGCTTTAA
>DATKZD010000133.1:0-2287 GCA_035528195.1 Elusimicrobiales bacterium | reverse complement strand
AAATTTGCAAATCTCCATTTTTCAGGCACATCTTTAAAAACTTCTATTTGCTGCTCGTATTGTTTTGGTAATATTTGTTTAATTAACGCCTCACTTTCTTTAGCAAGTAGCAACATCGCTTTTATAAAAGTTTGTGCAGTTTTGATAGAATGAACGCTTGAGTAGTTTGGGTAAGGTCTTTTAAATTGTGCTTTTGGCGCTATACTTCCAATAATGGCACTAAATTGATTTACTCTCGTTTTTTCAGTAAGTCCTTTTTTCATCAATTCGTATTGCTCTTTATTTGATACGGTAGCCCTTGACATATTACTCTTCGGTACATTATCACTTCTAAACTCAGCGTTTGCTAAGTCTGCGAGCTTACACATCTTTTCAGGCATTTGAGACATATAAAAACCTATTGGCTCACCGTCTGCATAAAATATACAATCCTCGGTTACATTAGGTTCTATATATTCGCAAGCGTCACCTATCTTTCTGGTATGCTCTACTTTTATTAAATCTATTCTTTTCATCTTTTTATAATTATATGACTATCTTTTGGTTCGTTTGGCTTATGTTTAACTTTTACGTTTTTTGGAAATAGCTTTAATAATAATTTAACGTCTTTAATTTTATCGTTTATTCTGTCGCTAATACTTCCTAATCCGCCTTTTTCATATCTTTTAAAATCTAAAAAACAATAGTTTAAAATTAAATTGCCTCCGTATTTATTTAAATGATAAGCTGAGGCGAAATAGTCAGGTATGGTATTTATTTCATCGTGAAATTTAAAATCTGTTTTTTTTATAGCAAAGCACCTACCGTCAACCAATCCGAACTTACTATATTTTTTTTTTGCATAAAAAGGATTTCCAGTTGAATTTAAACCAACTAACTTAACGTTCATTAAGTCACATTTTGGCAGTATATTAATCAATTCATTTAAAACAAAATCAACATCACATTTTGTAAATTTATTGTTTTCAAGTTTTCTACCTTCAATTAAATCATCACTTAAAAAAACACCCCACTCATCTTTTTCTAATAAAGACAAACCGTAATTAAAATTATTTTGTATTCCTTTTGGTTCTTTTGTTTCTATTAAAGTTCCATTTTCTGAAATACAATTAAATTTTTCTTTATTATTATGACATAAAACTATATGTTCTTTTTTTAAAATTTTTGAAGTTGTGGCATTTTCAAAACGGTCATAGTACATTAAAAAGATTTTCATAGGTTCGCTTTTTCCTCTCTCAAATATTGCAAAATCATATATCCTACGTCCCCTTGTTCTCTCCAAAACTTTACAAGTTCGTAAGCCTCGTTATAATGTTCGGCTTCAAACTCTATTTGTATAGCTTTCTTTACTCCGCTTGTCATATCTTCTAATTGCTCGGACACATCCTCATCGTCTAATATAGAGTAATCTACGTCAGTTGGTTGCTGCCAAACATCCAAGCCCCACTCATCAAGTTCTACTGAGTCCCAGGAATTTGCAAGCATCTCCCAATCGTGTTCTCCAAAGCCTACGTTGTCCGCAATTATAAAACGCCTTGTTTCCTCTTCTGTAAGGTCGCTGGCTCGCTTTACCCACTCCTCGGGTACTTCTTTATATCCTAAGTCTTTTAATGCCTTTAAACGCATATTACCGCCTAAGACTATATTATCCTCGTTTATAACCATAGGTCGAAGCTCCATCATCTTAGGGAACTCGCTAATTGATTTTTTTAGCTTCTCGAATTTGTGGTCTTTAATAACTCTCGGGTTATTAGGGTTTGATTTTATTTCTGTTAGTTTCATTTTAAATACTTATCAAATAGCTTTACGCTATGCTTATATATACATTTACCGCAGCTTATGTCTACTCGGTAGTTAAAGTCGGTTTGGCAGAGTGCTTGTAGTTCGGGTTTAAGGTGTGGGCTTAGTCTACCTCCGCCTTGCTTTACCATTACTCTTATTTCTTGCTCCAGCTCTTCGCTCATAATGTTTGCAGTCTTTTGGCGTTCTCTTTTATTATATCGTATTTAGACTTAACGTCTTCTTTTAGCTTTAGTCCTAACTCTATCTGCATATTATAGTTTCCTTTTATTTTCTTAATCGCAGCAGCCCAGTCGTTATCGTTTACCTTTAAACTATTGCTATTGGTGGCGAGTAAGTTATAAGGCATTACGTTGCTTACCATTACGGGTTTAGCGAAGTGTCCAGCCTCTATCATCTTTAACTCAGACTTGCATCGGTTAAATAGGTTATCTCTCAAAGGTATTATGCAGATACCGCAATGCTGGTACTCGGTAGCGTACTCTTG
>DATKZD010000132.1:0-2114 GCA_035528195.1 Elusimicrobiales bacterium | reverse complement strand
CCCAATGCAACGTGTTAGACAACACTTCTATTTGTTTTTTTATAATTTCCCATTTAAAAATAAAAAAAGAAAACTCCCCCTTGTCAAAGGGGGGGAGGGGGGATTGTATAAAAAAGAGGCATGCAATAAATGCATGCCTCTTTTGAAATCTCAAAAAATAATTTTGTTTAGCTAGTAACGCCTTTGCCTTTACATTTTCTTCTTTATTTCTACTTGTAATTTATGCACTTTCGTTCTTGCTTTTTCTATTCGTGCAAACTCTTCTTCTATTTGGCTTATATCCTCTTTGGTTTTTTTATCCAATGCTCTTATTTTTCTCACAGTCGGATTATTGAAACAACGTTTAAAAACGTTAGGAAATTTTTCTTCAATTTCGCTTTTTTCCTTGTCTTTTACTTCTTTTTTAATAGATTTTTCAAGATTTGTCGTTTCAGCTTTGGATGGATTTGTTATTACACTAGTTGCAATTTTTTCGTTCATATGCTCTATGGAACCAGCATTGAAATTTGAGTGAGGATCCTTATATCCGCCGCTCGTGTATCCTTTTCTACATATTTCAGATAATGTTCTGTCTCTATTTATGACCAATTCACCGTCTATTATTTCCATCCTTTTAACGTGTTTGTTAACTAGAAATTTGAAATCATCTATATTGCAAGAAGATTTATCGGGCAGTTTTCCTGTTTTTATGTACGTATTCCAATCGTCTACTACAGATTGCATTTCCTCTTGTGTATAGAAGGTGGTCTCACTTCTCGACAATTCTTCATTACTTATAACGGAATCAATAAGTCTTTTTTTGATTCCCTTCCAAAAATCCATATTAACCAGCCCTGCCTCTTCGCTGGAAAGTAAGTAGGTTTTTCCTTTTATTTTCGCGAATATACTTTCGTAGACTTTACTTTCTTTTTTTAGTTCAGGATAATAGTTTCCCGTAATTTTTTTCAAATTTTCTACGGCGTCAGCCTTTGTTTTTTCAAATGCCACGATGGCATCTTCCAATTTTCTTTCAAGTGTTAATATTTCTTTTTGATTTTTAGTAGGGGTAAATTCTTTTATACTGTTTGCACATATTGGATTATTTGCCAAAATCCCCAAAACCACCAATGTGATTATTTGTTTTGTTTTTCATTTTTTTACTCCTTGTTTTTTTTGTTTTAATCCTTTCCCTTCCACTTTAACAAAGGGGGGCGAGAAAATACTTGTATTTTCTCGGGGGGATTTAATCACCCCAGCCCCTCGACTTGGTTCGACTACGCTCACCACGGGTCGCTCAGGGCAGGCCATCTTTGACAAGAGGGAGTGCAAGGATGCTAAAAGAACGAGATGTCTATCGGTCTTTTGTATTAAGTCCGTAAACACTTAATGTTGATATTCAAACTACCTACTTATATCTACTTGTTTTTATCTACCTATTTATTATAGCACAGAAACAGCCGAAAATTACATTACCGCTTAATAACACCCTCATGCCCCCAGTTTGTTTTAATTTGCTACAATATGTCAGGTCTGCTAAGTGTCTAAATGGTGTGCGCCCCTTTTACCTCGTGGTAAAAAACAAGAAACTATCTGAAGTTTTTTAAAGATTTTTCAAGTATCACTTATCGGATTGCTTTAGAGTTTTTAAAAAAGCATTCTAATGCCGTTATTTCGTGGCGGCAAATTGCAAAGGAGGAAGTATGTCGTTAAAGATAGGTATTAATGGATTCGGACGTATTGGAAGATTGATATTGCGCGCGGGTATCAGCAACCCCGAACTTGAGTTTGTTGCAGTAAATGACGTTACGGATGCCAAAACATTGGCGCATCTTTTTAAATATGACTCCACTTTCGGCGTTTACCCAGGCGAAGTAAAAGTTGACGGGTGTAACATCATTATAGACGGTAAAAAAATTGCAGGTTTGTGTAATACGGACCCTGAAAAACTTGAATGGGGAAAATTGGGCGTAGAGATAGTTTTTGAGTCCACCGGCAGATTTACTAAACCCGAACTTGCCAAAGCGCATTTAACAGCAGGAGCAAAAAAGGTAATTATCACCGCTCCCGCCAAAGGCGAAGGTGCGGTAACTATATGTATGGGGATAAACGAGAGTGACTACGATCCAAAATCTCAC